>CAXVWN010000071.1:0-3185 GCA_964263725.1 Spirosoma sp. | reverse complement strand
TATAACAAAACAAGCCTGCCAGAAATGGCAGGCTTGTTTTGTTATAAACGATTAGGATAAAGCTGATTCCTGTGGCACCGGGACAGATTTTCCTGTTAGTTCAGCCAGAAGTTCAGCTACGTTTACCGTTGCGAAACTGCTGGCATAATCGGCCATTGCGTAGGGAATAATCAATTCGCCGTTGTTGATAAGGCCGCCACAGCTGTAAACCACATTTGGCACGTAACCTTCCCGTTCGTTTTCGTCGGGGCTCAGAATCGGCTCGGTGGTGCGGCCAATAACTTTGGATGGATCGTTGAGATCGAGCAGAAAAGCACCAATGGCGTATTTCCGCATTGGCCCAACTCCATGACTTAGTACAAGCCAACCGGCTTCGGTTTCGATGGGCGAACCACAATTGCCTAATTGCACATATTCCCAATGATAGGTAGGCTTAAGAAGCAACTCTTTTGTTTGCCAGAAGTACAAATCATCGGAGTACATCAGATAGATATTCTCTCCATCCTGCCGTGAGATCATGGCATATTTGCCGTTGATTTTACGCGGAAACAGAGCCATCCCTTTATTGGAAACTTCAGCACCGTTGAGGGTACTAACATTAAAATGAGTGAAGTCCTTGGTTTCAAGCAGTTGCGGAAACGTGACTTTGCCATTGTAAGCGGTATAAGTCGCGTAGTAAGTTACCTCGCCATTGTCGTCGGTAAACTGCACAAAACGAGCATCTTCTATACCGTTCGTTTCATTGGGTGAGGTTGGAAAAATGCAACGCTCATCCAAACTCTGATCATCATCGAAATGGATTTCGTAGTTCGACTTTGCCAGGGCTAGCAGGCCACTCGCAATGGTTTCGTATTCTGCATTGTAACGAAACTGCGCCAGTACACGCTTGATCTGCGCTTCAAGTTCAGCCAAGCTGAATTCGTCGCCCATGCCGACCATCATTTTTTCCTGAATGCTATTCTCTAAGCGCAACTCATATAATTTACGCTCGAATAACTTCCGATTGAACAGATGATTCGGTACGATTTCGGGCGCCGTTACATAACGGGAAGGTTGTCTTAAAACAATTTTCCCCGCTTCGTCAATATAGCCCATGCGGAATGAAATTGACGAAACATGCCCCTCCCCTGTTGCCCTCAAACTGAGAATAAAGCGTTTAAAGCCCGGTGGAACGTTGCTCTGGTCGGGGTGCCAGATCATGGATGGGTTGAACAATGCAGCCGATTCAAGCGAGTATTCCATAGTGAAATACGCGCCTAACAGTAGTTTCCTATCTTCGGTAAGCGGTTCATCGGTTAGCAAATGGCTCTTTATTTGCTCAAATCGGTTTAATAAAAATCGTTCAAGTTTATAATGTCGACCACCAAACTCTCGAATAACTTCATCAAGTTTTTGTTCGGCTTCTTCATCGGTCATACCGCCAACCCGAGCAACAATTTTCAGCGTTCGGGTTGTACTTCCCAAATCGAAAGGACGAAATAGGACACGAGTCGGGTCTGGCCGCAGAACAATGCCAGTGCGAATGGCTTTTATACTCATCAGTATCAATAAGTTAGTAAGTAATCAAATGGCAGGTAACAAATTCTAAGTGCATATATAGTTAATCCTACTTTACATACCACTTACTCTTTTACAACTTGATCACTCACTAACTTATTATCCCTTCATTAGCTACTCGTTCATTAAAGCGGGCATAAACACATTAACTGGCTTTGACTTAGGCAGTTGCTTTTGCACAGTATATAATTCGGCCAAAGCCAATAAATACGACAATGTAGACTCAGCACCCTGATTTTGATTTACGCGATCAATATGCAATCCATCTCGGCAACCACCCGTTTGCTGGTCATACAGGGGCAGACCTAAATCGTTGAATCCCGAAAACCATTTGAAAATTCGTATGGCCGTGCGGTGCCATTCGTCATCACCCGTTATTGAGAAAGCTGCCAGACAGGCCGACAACGTACTTTGGGCTTCCAGAGGCTGCTGATCAAAATAAGCGCGGGTCTGCCCTTTTGTATAGAAACCATTTGAGCCAATGGGCTGAAAATGCCCGTTTGGAGCAGTTTGCAGCTCGATGAGCCATCGCAATGAATTAATTCCAATGCTAACCAGATGTTCGTTACCGGAACGAATCAGGACATGAGCCAGTACGGCATTGTCATACGACAGCGTATTTTCAAACCAAGGCCACTCCTCGGTTGCGGTTTCTGTATAACGGAATGTCAGTTTATCGAGTAACTGACGTTCGATGTTTTTGGCCAATCGATCATCGTTGAATTTCTTCTGATACTCATAAATACCCAACAGGGCAAAAGCCCATGATCGGGGCGATGCCATTGACACTACGGTTGGCAACACCTTCTCAAATAAGCTCATAGCCCATGTAACCGTATTCCGGTCAGATGATTGACCGATGCAAGCACCAAGGGCCCAAATGGTACGTCCTGTGCTATCATCGGAGCCAAACTCTTCGAGCCAGCGCCGGTCGTAACTCATAAAATTACGAAAACGTCGATACTCATCGGTGTAAGCGTGGTTGATGAAGGCGCAGTAATTATCAGCTGCTTTCGCCAGTTTCTGATCACTCAAGCCGGCACTTTGAATGGTCAATGCCAGAATAAGAGCACGCGCATTATCGTCGGTACAATAGCCTTCTTCATAAAAAGGCAAATGGTGACGGGCATGCTGGATAATCCCTGTAGAATCAGTCAAGCGAAACAGATGGTCGAGCCGCAGGGTGGGCAATTTAAAAACCGAACTACTGTGCGCGCCCACTGAGTATACGGCTTGGTTGTTGACCGTACTCATGCGCTCCTGCCGAGCATGAGCAAACGAGTCGGCATAGGTTTGAATTACCCGTTCCCAAATCATCTCGCGCCCCATCAGGTAAGCTTTCTTGCGCATTTGATGACGCGTCGATTCGTCGCTAAGCAGGTTAATGATTTCAGTAGCAACGGCTTCTGAATCGCCAAATGGCACCAAAACACCCCGTCCATCGGCCAAAAGCTCTTCGGCATGCCAATAAGGTGTCGAAACCACGGCTTTTCCACATCCAAATGCGTAGGATAACGTTCCTGACGTGATCTGGGCCGGATTTAGATAAGGTGTAATGTAAATATCAGCCGCACCCAAATATTCTAACAGATCATCCAACTCAACAAACTGGTTGTAGAACCGGACAT
>CAXVWN010000070.1:0-3831 GCA_964263725.1 Spirosoma sp. | reverse complement strand
AAATTGGCCAATGATCGTGCCAAAAAAGCAAGCTTACACAACAAAAAACTTCGCGACTGCCGCAACCATCTGCCGGATATAAAAGCCGATGATCGGTACCAGTCCACACTATTTATTACTGAGGGCGATTCGGCCAGTGGTTCCATTACCAAATCGCGTAATGTGCAGTCGCAGGCCGTATTTAGTTTACGGGGTAAGCCGCTCAATTGCTTTGGTCTGACAAAAAAAGTGGTATATGAAAACGAAGAATTCAACTTGTTGCAACATGCTTTAGACATTGAAGATGGACTGGAGGGGCTGCGTTACAATCGCATTGTGATTGCGACCGATGCCGACGTAGACGGAATGCACATTCGATTGTTGATGTTAACTTTCTTTCTGCAATTTTTTCCCGACATGGTGCGTAATGGTCACTTATACATTCTTGAGACGCCATTATTTCGAGTGCGTAACCCGAAAAACCATAAAGAAACGACTTACTGCTATTCGGAAGAGGAGAAACAAGATGCCATGAATAAATTGACCAAGGGTGGCAAAAAGATTGAAATAACGCGATTTAAGGGGTTAGGGGAGATTTCGCCCGACGAGTTTGGGCTATTCATTGGCGAGAATATGCGCCTGGAACCAGTCATTATGGAAAAGGAAACCTCCGTTCCCAAGCTGCTCAGCTACTACATGGGCAAAAATACACCCGACCGTCAGCGATTCATTATCGACAATTTGCGCGTCGAGAAAGACGTGGACGAAGTGGAGTTGGTATAATTTTTACGGGTAAGGCATAAAAGGGGTAAAGTGTAAGTGGTAAGTTTGCAGGTACGAACCCTATTTATGCCTTACCCTTTTGCATTATGACTTTAGAGTCTCTCCGTAACGACATTGACGCCCTCGACGACCAACTTCTAACGCTGCTTAACCAACGTATGGAACTGGTTCGTAAGGTGGGCGATCTCAAACGAACAACTAATACGGTTATTTACCGGCCAGAGCGTGAAAAACAGATTCTGGATCGGCTTCACAATCAAAATGAAGGGCTTTTAAACCGCTCGGCCATTGAGGCTATTTTTCTTGAAATTTTTGCTGTTTCGCGCAACCTTGAATTGCCGGAACAAGTAGCCTATCTTGGTCCCGAAGGGAGTTTCACGCATCAGGCCGCCGAAAGCCGTTTTGGCGCAATGAGCGTTTATCTGGCCCTGCCCACCATTCGTTCTGTGTTTGAGAGTGTAGAAACGGGTCGGGTTCGATTTGGCGTTGTGCCCATCGAAAACAATCAGGAAGGGGTGGTAGAGGAAGCGATTGATTTGCTTCTCGAAAAAGACCTCCGTATTGCGGCCGAAGTTCAGATTCCCGTGCATTTTACATTTGCTACCAAGGCTGAGAAATTATCTGACATTACTCATATTTATTCGAAAGACATTGCGTTCCGACAATGCAGCCGGTTTTTGAATGACTATTTCGATGAGCTGAAAGCTGAGTTCGTGCCGGTCGAGTCAACGTCGAAGGCGGCTAAACTTGCCGCTCAGCAACCCTTTGCAGCGGCTGTTTGCTCAAGTATTGCGGCTAAATTATTCGATGTGCCGGTGCTGTTTGATAACATTGAAGACAGCGATCTGAACCGGACGCGCTTCCTGATTCTGGCCAAAGATTTTGTGAACCAGCCCAGCGGTCACGATAAAACTACACTCATTGCGCGGTTGCCGAATACCCAATCGCCGGGTGTACTCGCCGAATTTTTACAGGAGTTCAATACCCGAAACATTAACCTGACTAAAATTGAGAGCCGCCCGTTGCGTGATGGAGCGACTTTCCGCTACTGGTTTTTGCTCGAATGTGAGGGCCATGCCAGCGATCCCGATTTGCATGAAATCCTGAATCATCACTCAGCCGAAGTAAAACTACTCGGGAGTTATGTGCGGGTAGGTTGAACAGGGGTTATCGTTACTGGTTGTATAAAAAAACAAGCGACTTATGGAAGCCAACACATCATCGGAAAATCCTGAAAAACTCGACCGGATTATTGATGCCCGGATGAAACTGAAACGCCGGTTTGAGGAGAAAATGGCCAAGACGCCTTCCTTAATGGATGAAAAGCCACGCGGTTCCGGTCCGATTAACCGTCATGGTATGCCAGCCACGCCCATTGGACAGACGCTGACAACCAAATGGCCGGTGCTGGATTTAGGCTACCAGCCAACTATTCCACTCGATAAGTGGCAGTTAAATATTGATGGGGAAGTGAACCATCCTGTTCGGCTCAAATGGGCTGATTTAATGGCGTTGCCACAGGTAGAAGATACCAGCGATTTTCATTGTGTTACTACTTGGTCTCGGCTAAATGTCCCCTGGGTGGGCGTTCGATTTATGGATTTAGCCGCTTTAGTTGACCCAAAAGGTTCGGCTACGCACGTGATGTGCTATGGCTACGATGGTTATTCTACGAATGTCTCGCTCGAAGAAGCGCTCAAACCCGATGTTCTGCTCGTTCATACGGCCGATGGAAAGCCGCTGACCATTGAGCATGGAGGACCACTCCGCATGATTACGCCCCAGCTGTATGCCTGGAAAGGGTCAAAATGGATTAAACGCATTGAATTTTTAACTAAAGATCAACTTGGCTTCTGGGAGGAACGCGGTTATTCTAATACGGCCTATCCCTGGCGCAATGATCGGTACAGTTAATCGTGGTGACTGGTCTGCCGGTCACTACGATTCAATAAATCCGTAACACAGCATGTGGCAGATGGTCATTTGGGCATCTTCAACGCGTCCGTAATGCTCATCCTGAATCACGATTGATTCGTGAGCAAGTTCGGCCAATTGCCCACGCTTGCCGCCAACAAGCGCCATAGTTGTTAAGTCGTTATCGTTAGCCCATTGTATTGCCTTTACTACATTGGGGGAGTTTCCACTTACGCTTAGGCTCAATACTAAGTCGCCGGGGCGGGCGTAGTTCTGGAGTTGCCGTAAATAAATGTCTTCGTAAGCATAGTCGTTCCCCAAAGCGGTAATCCAGGATACGTTTTCGTTGAGCGACATACACCGAAATCGTTTCCCCATTTTGTCCGATGCGCTTTTGCCAAGGTCAGTAATAAAATGCGACACATTGGACGCACTACCACCATTCCCGAAAGCAAAAAACTGCCGGTCTTCTTCCCAACATTTTTTGATGAGATTGATGAGATGTTCTACCCGGTCAATTGGGATGGCATCGTATGCAGCTTTCTGTCGGTCTAGGTAATTCTTGAAATACAGCTGGTTCATAGGTTTAGGTAGTTAGGACTGGGTTTATGATTATGGCGGTTATCGTTGCACTTGATTTCTCCGTCACTGACAAATTATCTTAAACACAAAGCCGAATGATAAAGGTTACTAACGATCGGTAACCAAGGCCAATGCTCCAACGGGTACAGCATCTTCGCCAAGTTTCGCCAGAAGAACGATAGGAGCGGGATGAAAGGTTTTCATGACAAAACGAGGTAACGTTTGCCGCACAGCCGCACGCAATGGTTCGCCAATGAGTGACAGACCTCCGCCCAAAACGATAGCATCCGGGTGAAACAAATGAACAACGTGCGACAGTCCCAAAGCTAATACAGATCCGATTTGTTCAATCAACATCCGGGCAACCGGATCACTGGCTTCGTAGGCTGGATGCAGAAAACGGGCTTCCTTTCCAATCGAGCCTGCTGCATGGGCTTGCTGTACGGCCATCTTCAACGCCGAATCGTCGGGTAATTGCGGAATCAAATCCCGAATTTGCTGGTCTACTGCCCAGCCCGATACCGTCTGTTCAATCGTTTGGCCCGGCATAGACTTGCCGTCTATCGTGTCACT
>CAXVWN010000069.1:0-17536 GCA_964263725.1 Spirosoma sp. | reverse complement strand
CCCTTGAGACCTGCAATTTTCCACGCCTGACATCTCAAGCACGCCATTTGTGCTGCACAGGATGCTGCAGTGCCATCTGCCCAGCTCAAGCCCGTCCTCTGTACTATCCCACGTTGATTCTGCCTGGCTAGGCTCCTGGCTTTCATGTGTCATGGCTTTGCATGCCCTTTCAGGATGACTACACAATCAGAACTACATATAAAGGCCGTTAAACCGGATTGATTCGCTGATTTGTGATTTTACAAGTCCAGCAGAACTTATTTGATTTTTGTATCTTTGTTCATGGCTGCATTTATTGAACTTCAAACATTTTACAAACATATTCCTAACCAGGCGTTGGAGCCGGTTAACAATGAAATCGGACACTTTAATTTATTTAAAGTAGAAGATATGATTCTGCAAAACCATAAACCGGCTATCTATAGCCGACGCAGTTTTTTTAAAGTTAGTCTGGTTACCGGTCACAGTAAAATACACTATGCCGATCAATGCATTGAGGTGACAGACAGCGTATTGGTGTTTACGAATCCAATGATCCCCTATCACTGGGAAATAATCAGCGAAAAGCAAAGTGGTTACATCTGCATATTTACCGAGGCCTTTTTCAACCGGTTTGGCTCTATAAAAGATTACCCCGTTTTCCAGTTTACCGATGCCGCTGTCATACCCTTAGCGGCAAATGAAGCAATCCAATTCAATGAGTTGTTTTTGAGGATGTTCAACGAATTGCAGAGTGACTACGTGTATAAGTATGATCTACTGCGGAATCTGTTGATGGATGTTATTCATACGGCTCAAAAGATGCAGCCAGCTTCCGGGAGTTTACTTGTCGGCTCTAATGCTCCCGAACGGATTACGGCGCTGTTTGCTGAATTATTAGAAAGGCAATTTCCCATTGAACTTGGAAATCAGGTTATCAAGCTAAATTCTCCGTCAGCTTTTGCCGGTCAATTAAACATTCATGTCAATCACCTCAATAAAGCGCTGAAAGAAATAACGGGTCAAACGACTACCCAGTTGATTCATGACCGAATTGTGCAGGAAGCCAAAGTCTTACTGAAAAGTACTACCTGGACCATTAGTGAGATAGCCTGGAGCCTTGGTTTTGATGAGCCGAATCATTTTTCCAGCTTCTTTAAAAACCAGACCAAGATCACGCCCGTAAAATTCAGGAAGGCAAACGTTGATTGATTTTTGTATTTTTTGATTTCATTTCGGTAGTCCTCACAGTTATCCTTTCAAGACCTTTGTCCCATAAACTAAATGAATTATGTGGACAACGGACAACATGCCAGATCAAACTGGCAAAACGGTAATTGTAACCGGTGCTAATGCCGGTATCGGCTTTGAAACAGCTCTTGCTTTATATAAAGCAGGCGCACATGTTATACTGGCTTGCCGAAACTTAAAAAATGCCGAAGATGCTCTTCGCAAAATACAGGAACAAAAGGGGACCGGCACGCTGGAAACAGCAATTCTTGATCTATCGAGCCTGGCCGCGGTTAAACAGTTTGCCGAAACGTTTTTAGCAACGCACAAACAACTCCATGTGCTGATCAATAATGCAGGTGTGATGATACCGCCTGCATCGAAAACCGTAGATGGCTATGAGTTACAGTTCGGGGTAAATTTTCTGGGACACTTTGCGCTTACCGGTTATTTATATCCTGTACTCAACGCTACCCCCCATGCCCGAATTGTCACCTTGAGCAGCATGGCTTACCTACACGGGAGCATAGATTTTGATAATTTAAAATCAGAAAAAGATTATGAGCCCATGCGTGAATACTCTCAAAGTAAATTAGCCGATATACTGTTTTCGGTTGAGCTACAGCGCAGAATCGAGGCTAAGGGCGATCAGATACTGTCGATAGCCGCACAGCCCGGAGCGAATAAAACGGAGCTGGCAAGACACATGGACCAGGAAGCCTTTACAGCCGCCGTTGAGCGCATTGGCGAACTTATGGAACCCTGGCAGGGGGCTTTGCCGTCCTTGTATACTGCTGTGTCAACGGAGGTTATTGGCGGAGAATTGTACGGGCCAGACGGGGATGGAGGATATCGGGGATTTCCGGCTCATACAATTTTGGTTCCCAACGCTTTAGATAAACCTTTAGCCAAAAAGCTCTGGAGCCTGGCAGAGCAGATTACAGGCGTTTATTATCCGTCGCTATAAATGAAACGTACACTTCAGCCAGTTGCCACATTATTGGCCTGGTCATCGTACAGGTTATTGTTTTTAATAGAGATTGTATTCAGGTGGTGTCCAATTGGGTGCCTCCTGATTTTTTAGTGGTAATAATCCTCAACAACAAATCGAATAAGCGGGTAGTCAATTAGTTGGATTGACAAACAGGCAGATCGTAGCCAAACCTGATTAATGAGTCTTTTACCAACCGAACAAGCCATTCTGGTGCTTCTGGTGCTATTTGTACTGATTCAATTACTGTTTGCAAGTCAATTGGTATCGTCTCAAATACAGGTGTATTATTACTTAAAGAAAGCGCTTTAGCGCCTTGGATATCCTGCTGAAATTCATAAAAATCTACGTAACATACCCGTATTTCTCGCTCATGTTCAAATGATTTTCGCTTGTGCATAACAGGCGAAAACTCAATCTTATCACTTATATAGTTCTGATAATCAGTATATTTTACTTCACCGATATGGCAACCGGCGGGTAACGCTTCTTTTAATTTAGTGTAAGTTGTTTGAATAGCTATTGCTCCGTTTGACTTGGCATACAGTTTCCACATTGCCGTTGGCTCACACTCAATTATATGCCAACAGTTTATAAATATATATTGGTGCTGGTGTTTCTTCCACAACTTCGTGCGGATGGCTGGTAACTGTTCAGGCGTTAATATGGCTTTATCTCGAAATTCGTTTTTGTCTTTTTCCTGACACGCATTTAGTTCCTGTTGGAATACCTCGCCAAGATGTTCATCGAACTGATCGTATCTTGTAAGATGCAGACTTCCACTGTTGAGTAATGACACGAACTTGGTAAAATCCATATAGCGCCAAATGTTTAAATTCATATCGGAAGGTGTGTAGAATGTTTTTTCGTCAAACTCCTCAAATCTTTCCTGGTCCATAACAAGGCTAAGAAATGGCGTTATCAACAATACCATACTTATATCATATAGCATTGCAAGTAAAATATATTATAATACAAAAAACCACTATAATTTATTGAGAGGTATTGGAATCACTGGCAGAAGCGGTCGGCCTGATTAAGCTTTCATTAACAAACAGAATTTTCTTAAACTATTAAGTTCAAGGTGCAGTTTGGCTTCATACCATCACCTATCAACATGAAGTCAACGGTACAAAATATCAAAAATCTCTGGTTCGGTGCCGATACGCCTATCCGCCAAAATAAAATAAAGCTGCATCCTGAATTATGGGCTGCCTGCCAACGGGCTAATCGAGGTTTCAGTCCGCCATCGGGAGTCTTGCAGACAGAGCACTATCGAAAATCAGACAAGCTCGCTTTTGCAAAAGCGGTTCTAAGAGAATTAGGTCAGGGTCAGTCACTTACGGAGGTAAAAAATTATCACTTAAGAGCAAATTCGCCAGCTCTTAGCGCTATTTTATCCAGTAATCGACGAGTTGGCTAAGCCATAAAAGAATCTGGTCAACAGGTCCGGGCGTTTCAATTATTCATAAGTCCGCTCGTTTGTTGGCGGTTTCTTATGAGCGTTTGGAAAAGGTTATTTGTTTCAACCAATCATCATAACAAAACAAACGTCCAGTGCCTTGGTGGCCTGGCCTTTGTTTTATTATCTTTATCACTCCAAACGCCTTTTAACTAACCTTTAGGCATGCTTAGCAATAAAGAAGAAACCCAATTAGCCCACGCGCTTACCCACGACATTAACGACGCACTGAATCGCCGGATCGAAGAACGATTTCGAGCAGCACTGTTTCTGGTTGATCCCGGCTTGGATATGACTACCGTTACCGTCATTAGCAATGTGGAGAATGACAACGAGCTTACGATTGACGGCATAGACGACGAAACGATTGACAAAGCAATGGCTATTTTTGAAGCCCAGCAGGAATAGAAACCCAAGTCAACATCTGTAGGCGTTTTTCAAAAACTTCATCAATCGTCTATTCGCATTCTATAGTCAACGCCCAACGCTGACTAACAAGAAACGCCCGGCTTCATTGATCGGGCGCTTTTGTGGTTTGGTAACGGAAATATAATTTACGGGTTCGTGGAAACACGATCCGTTTCCCGTTCTATCAACCAGGCCATCTACTTTGCAAAAACTACGTTAAGATTACGTGACAACTTACCAAACTCTTCTTCCTTTATCGGATTTATTAGCTCGTAATGAGGCTATTCAGGCTGGCGAGCTTATTGGCTTCGATAGTGTTGACGGCGTCCAGTGGTGTTATTTCTCCCGCATGGAGGCCGGTATAGTATGCCTTAGAGTTTTACCCGATGTTGACTCGGAAAACGATCCGGCCATATTACCTGAACACTGTTTCATTCAGCGTCCGGCAGTGCTGGTAAGCGATGTAGTGGCTATGCTAAACGAAAATATGGTTAGTATGACAAATCGAATACAGGCGGGTAATTAAGCAAACCCAGACCATTATTTCATGATGCCACGTTAGTACCCGCACTACCTTTCGTAACATAAATTATACAGACTTTTCATTATTTCCGTTAATTTATGTAACGATTTTCCTATACAGAAACGTGTCAGTTAAGCCTTTTGAGAGGATTAAACCCACTTTCGGGCGCACGGCTCTCCTCCCAAAGGAACGCTATAGTATAGTAAGCACTTCTCAAATTGAGAATCAGCCCCAAGACCATCAACTTATTTTAGTCCTTTTTGGTTAAATAAGAGGTGGGCGGCTAAATCCGCATTGATAATCAGGTTTTCAATCTACTTAGGTCACCTCTTTCGATATACACTATGCCCCAACAGGCATGTTAAACTCACAAGAATAAAAATAAGGGATGGAGACATTTAGTAAAAAAGAAAAAGAAAAGGCAAGACAAAAAAAGAGAAAAGACAAAGAAGAAAAGCGCGAAGACCGTAAAGCCAATGCCGTAAAAGGATTACGCCTTGACGACATGCTGGCTTATGTGGATGAAAATGGCAATATTTCCTCGACTCCTCCCGATCCTCGGAAAAAGAAGCGAATTGATCAGGAAGACATTCAGATCGGGGTGGCCAAACAAGAACCAGTTGATCCACAGGATTTAATTAGACAAGGGGTTGTAACCTTTTTTAACGATTCTAAAGGCTACGGTTTTATTAAAGACTTACAAACTCAAGACAGTATTTTTGTTCATATTAATGGGTTGAGAGATGCCATTACTGAGCATGATAAAGTGACATTTACCGTTGAAATGACCCCCAAAGGGCCAAACGCCGTGGATGTAAAGAAAGCAGTGGCAGTAGTAGCACCGGTTGTTGCACCAGCTGCCCCGGTCGCTACAGCAGCTTCATAGAACTATTCCAAGTGCTATCTGTCTTCATTTGACACTAATTACAAAGAAATGGGGTTGTCTGGGTAGACATGGAGCCATAAGGGCTCATGTACTCATTATTATCCCCTAAGTTATGAGCCAACAAACGTACACCTCCATTCCCCCTACCACTGATAGCAACTACTGGCTGCTCAAATCTTCGGATGGCAAAACCAGCATCTTCGTGCCTCGGGACAAAGAGCTCGATCGGAAACTGAAAGTTAAGTTTCAAGCCGAGGTTGCTGCCAGAACATCGCTCAAGCGTAAACGGTAAAGGCGGAATAAGTGTCTTAGTTGTTTGTGATAACATTGCCCGGCCCACAACGCCGGGCTTTTTTTGGGCCTGTAACTCACTACGAACATATTGATCGACTGTATATTCGGGAATCCGGCCTTCAGCTTTATAATTCTTTGCGTCTATTGACCAGAACTCCTTTCTTACACAATGCGAACTGGCTTTTTGTGTTCATCGAGAGCTACAAACGTAAACGTACCGTGAATGGCCTGGTGCCGTTCCATCGAATACATTTCTTCTACATAGATCTCAACGGCAATCCGAATACTGGTATTCCCAACATGTTCCACTTGCCCAACCAGCTCAATGATAGTGCCCGCCGGAATCGACTTCGTAAAATTGATCTTGTCGGACGACACCGTAACCATCCGTTTACGCGAAAAACGAGTCGCGGCAATAAAAGCTACCTCATCCATTAGCTGGAGGGCAGTGCCGCCAAAAAGGGTATCGTAATGATTGGTTGTACCAGGAAAAACGGCTTTAAAAATTCTTGTTTCGGCGGCAGCAATTCGATCAGTTAGAGAAAGTGTATCATCAATGGCCATGTACTAATCGATTTACTGTTTCCTGGTGATTCAGGTGGTTATATTCCGTTCGTAGCTCCAGCAAACAATCGGCACAAAGACAACCCTGATGCAATGAACTGATATAGTGTTGCTGAGCTTCGGTCAATGTAAGCGACTGACATTGGCACAGGTTGATACTGCCCACCTTGCACTCAAAAAAGCGCTGGCAACGTGGGCAAGACATGTGCTCATGTTTAGTGGCTGACATAAGACTCATCTGCTGGAACCTCTTGTTCGAAGGCGATAAAATTAACTACTTTTTTCTGACGGTTCACAATGGGGCGAATCACGATTTGACACCAATAGGGGGTTCTATCTTTTCGATAGTTCAGAATTCGTTCGCTGGCCGATCGTTGCTGTTCAATGGCCTGTTTGATGCGCTGCCGAACGATTGGAGAAGTTTCCTCGCCCTGTAAAAAATTTGGTCGACGGCCCACGGCTTCATGACTAACATAACCGGTCATTTTCTCAAAATGTGGATTGACGTATTGAATAATTTGATCGGTATCGGTAACCACAATCACCCATTTATCACTTAACAAATCGTGACGAATTGGCGCGGTTAACAACCAATCCTGCGTTTTGGCCAATGATAGCCAGCCAGATTTTGCTGCCAACAAAGTTGATTTTTGCCTGAATTCCCAGCCCGCCAATAAAGGTGTGAGCAAAAAGGCCCGGTACTGTGCCGCAAGCTGTTTATCGTAAGGTCCGGTAAAGTTCATTATGACGAAAGTAAGGCATTTTGCCAACTAATGACAGAAGGTCGTTGTAATCATATAGATTCAATAACGAATTCGCAAGCTATTTGGGCAGATTTTATCATATTTTTTAGTGATTCAGTCGTTTCCAGCCACCGGCGTGCCTTCGATTTACAGTCTGGGTCAACCCACAAATACCAAACGGGCAAAACGTACATCGCCTTTTAAAGTAGCTAACCATTTTCTCTACCGTTGGCACACGCAGACTGTGAGTATCATAAATACCCGGCCCAATTTCGTTCGAATAACCGAAGTACGCAAAGGTATCCGGCAACTTCAGTTCGTATGGGTATGCTGACTTGGACACTAGTTACCGTCTTTCTCATCACATCGGCGAACCGCTATCGGAACAACTGACACCACCCAAAATGAAGGTAAGTCGGGCTACATAGAGGTCAACAATTCCCGGCGGTTAGCAACACAATCCCGATTGGAATACCGCTTTACCAACGATGTGTTATTGACTATTAAAAACAGTTTTAACCGGCTTATACAAGCCATTATATTACCCGATCACCAATTCGATGAGCTGTAGCTATCGTCGTTTACCGAAGTAAGTTACGTTAACCATTGGTCAAAATCGGACTGTATTACGGCACGAAAGGTAGTATTTTTACTAACTTCGAGAACTTTCTTGATGTCCGGCAGTCTTGTTTCGAACCGTTGGTAAGCGGGACAATTACACAACATACATTCGTTATAGACATTTACGCCCCCACCAATGGCCGAATCATCAACGGATGAATCAAATTGAAATTACAACATGGCGCACGAACATAATCACGAACATGGGCATCATCACGGGCCTACCGTCCTGACATCCGTCAACCGGGCATTGATCATCGGGGCGATCTTGAATGCTGCTTATGTGGCCGTTGAGTTTAGTATGGGATTTTACTATGATTCACTGGCCCTCATTGCCGATGCGGGTCATAATCTTAGCGACGTGGCCAGTTTGTTACTTTCTCTGCTGGCATTCCGACTGGCTCGGGTTCGCCAGACCCCTAGTTTCACCTATGGTTATCGCAAGAGCACGGTGCTGGCCTCACTCACCAACGCCGTTATTTTGTTGGTAACAATTGGGGCTATTTTGTGGGAAAGTATCCAGCGATTTCGGCACCCGGAACCCGTTGAAGGCCTTCCGGTTGCCTGGGTTGCGGGTTTTGGTATACTCGTCAACGCTGCTTCAGCCCTACTTTTTTTCCGGGATAAAGATCATGACCTAAATATAAAGGGTGCCTATTTACACCTTGCCGCCGACGCGCTGGTTTCGCTCGGTGTAGTAATAGCCGGTATCGTTATCAATTACACCGGCTGGGTCTGGCTCGATCCGGTTATTGGGTTGGTTGTTGCCGCTGTAATTCTGGGTTCGACCTGGCAATTGCTGAATGACAGTTTGCGGCTTTCGCTCGATGGCGTTCCGTCGGATATTGATCTCGACGATGTGTTGACTGATTTGCGGTCGGTGACGGGGGTTCAGAACGTGCATCATGTGCATGTATGGGCTATGAGCACATCAGAAAATGCCCTAACGGCCCACCTCGTCCTCGCGCCCGATCTAACTGACGAACAGGTTTCGGCCCTCAAACACGACGCCCGTCACCGGCTCGAACACCGCAACATTAGTCATGCCACCCTCGAAACCGAAACGGTAACCAAAGAAGACTGCGAAGCGGAAAAGTGCTGATGTATTGATCGGAATCTTCTTTAATCTATAACGAATAATGATCAGCGCATATATGCAACAATGTTGCATATATGCGCTGATCATTTATATTTGCCCAACAATTATTAATTGGGTATGAAAAAAGAAGATTTATTCGACGTCATCATCGTTGGCGGAAGTTACGCCGGTTTAAGCGCGGCTATGGCATTGGGCCGCTCATTGCGAAAGGTACTCGTCATTGACAGTGGGAAACCCTGCAACCGACAAACGCCCCATTCACAAAATTTCCTGACGCGCGATGGCGAAACACCAGCGCAAATTTCAGCCATTGCCCGAGAGCAGGTACTTAAGTATCCAACGGTTTCGTTTCTAGCCGATTTGGCGATTAAAGCACATGCCCAACCGGATGGTTTCGTAGTCGAAACGGCTTCGAACCAGTCGTTTCGTTCACGAAAATTAGTGCTGACAACCGGTGTCGAGGACTTGATGCCGCCTATAACTGGCTTTGCCGAATGCTGGGGAATATCGGTACTTCATTGTCCGTATTGCCACGGCTATGAAGTTCACGGTCAGCATCTTGGCATTCTGGCGAACGGCGATACAGCCTACGAGATGGTCAGGCTTATTCAGAACTGGAGTTCTACTCTTACCCTATTTACAAACGGCTTGTCAACGCTCACGCCCGATCAGCGGCAACTTATCAACCAGCTCAATGTGCCAATTATCGAAACAGAACTAATGGACATTGAGCACGAACAAGGTCATCTAAAAACTTTACGATTCTCCGATGGATCAGACCATGAAGTCGATGCGTTATATAGCCGCGTTCCCTCTCGTCAACAGTCCGATTTAGCCGTGACGTTAGGTTGTGACACGACTAAATCCGGGTTGATCAGCGCTACCGAATTTGGACAAACGAACATACCTGGCCTGTATGTTGCGGGAGATAACAGTACCCCACTACGGCAAGTATCTGTTGCCGTCGCCAATGGCGGTAAAGTGGGCGTCTGGATAAATCGTGAACTCATTGACGAAGATTTGACCACCCGTTTCTTACCAGCCAGTTTACTAAACTAACCGTTTGCTTAGTCATCACTTTTTCATCGCCAAAGTGTTATAGAGTTAGCAAACGCGGGATTTTTTCACCGGCGTTTCAGTAACGCATAAGCACCCGCCGTAACCAATCCACCAACCAAATACCAGCCGATGGTCATCGCTGCGGTAGCCGTCGTTCGGCTGCTGGGTGCTGTTCCCAGACCCATTGGACCAGGTAATGCCACAGCACCAACACCCGCAGCAAGGCCCAGTGCGGCACCCGTCAACGCAGCATTCTCGGGCTTTGCCAAACCAATCAAACTGTAATAGAGGGCATTAGACACCACATCGCTACCTAACGCCCAGTCGTGAAGTTCATCGTCGGCGGGCGGCTCCTCGTCGGCCTTTTCCATAACTTTCTTAATAGCCCTCATGCCCAGAATGTCGGCACGGGGCGCGTTAGGAATAAACTGGCGGGCCGTTTCGTGGAGGAGTGTCAATGCACAAGCACCCGCCAAACCACTGCCCAGCGATTGTAGCATAGTTTTGTTTATATCAGTCATAGGTGCTTAACTTGTGACCGCGTCCAAATGTTAATTCTCCTCGCTAAACCTTAATTTTTAGGGCGATTTTCACCTCGTTTTTTCAGAAAAGTTATTCATTTATCGTTAACCGCAGGCGCATTTTGAGGATATACGCATGTCTTTCTCAACCTAAAACCCCCTAAATCCCCTGAAGGGGACTTTGCTCACACTTAGATAAAGTCCCCTTCAGGGGATTTAGGGGGTTTAGGGTCATAAATAACTAATTCTCAAACAGCGGCTTACAAAGGAAATAACCAATACATATGACTTTTTCTTTCCGAAACGACCAGCCTGAAGTAGCTCTTGATGTACTGCGAGAAGTAGGACAATGGCTGGTAGAAAACGACCGTACTCTTTGGAACGTTAACACCCTCACACTCGACAACCTCATTGACGAGTTTACCCGTAATAAGCTCTATGTAATGTACGCCGACCGTGACGACGGCACGCTCCCCGAACCGGCTGCCGTTTTCATTTTGCAATGGGAAGACCCGCTTTTCTGGCCTGATGTCCCAGTTAACACATCGGGGTTTATTCATAAACTGGCCGTTCGACGACCATTTGCCGGGCAAAATTTATTTGAGGCTATTCTCGGTTTCTGCCGCAACAAATGCCTTGAACGGAATATTAAAACATTGCAACTCGAAACAGATGCCACCCGTCCTAAGTTGATGCAGTTCTACGAACGACACGGTTTTCAGCCTACGTATCAGCGGCAGATACAGGAATTTGGCGACACATTTCTCTGCCAGTTTTATGTGTTGACGTTTTAAGCATTAGTATCTGTTTAGGGTTTTGCTTTCAAGAAGTTTTTGTCATTCCGACGCAGGAAGAACCTTCGGAGAGTAACAAAATCATACGCTACCGAAGGTTCCTCCTGCGTCGGAATGACAAAAACTTCTTGAAAGCCAGTCCGTAAATTCTAAATACTTTCATTAGTATCCGGGGCAATCCAACGTATTTTGTGTTACTAATGCATAGCACGAATATCTAGCTTCGTGCCAGTAAAATAATCACGTTATCCATGCCAAGCCTTCGGCCAGCCCGCGATTACCGGCTGCTCCAGATTTACGCCATCATCTTTATTGACGTTATCGTCGGTTCAGCCGTTGGGCCCATTTTGCCGGAATTTGTGAAAGGGCTACAGCGTCCGCAGTTATGGCTCGCCGTGGGTACGGCTCTGTTTTTAGGCATGCAATTGTTTTCGGCTCCATTGCTGGGCAAACTCTCCGATGGCTACGGACGACGACCCATTTTTATCATCTCGGCAATTGGCACATTTCTGGCCGACTGTCTGCTGTTGCCGGTGCGCGTTGGATTTTACTTCGCCAATCGAATCAGCGATGGCACAACAAATGGTATGTATGCCACTGTCCGATCGGCGATTACAGATATTTCGCCCAAAGAACAGCTCTTCAAAAATCTTGGCATCGAAGGCGCCATTATTTCGCTTGGCTTCGTGATCGGCCCCGCCATATCGGGTCTGTTATTAACGACGTTCGATGTCGTGCAGGGCAATCAGGCGAAAGTAGTGGCTATGATGGCCGTTACGCTGTCGGGTCTGAATATGATATTGAGCTGGACCTTCCGGGAGACGCACCCGAATCCACCCGGCGTGGATGCCGCTACCCTGAAAGCCGAACTGGTACAGTCGATTAATGTGCATACCCTCTGGGCGCGTCTGTTAGCCAAAGACCGGCAATACCGAGGGCTAAAACAATTGGTGCTGATGCAATTAGCGCTAACACTAAGCACCGGCTATTATTTCTACTTTGTCACCTTCGCCAGTTTCGGAGCGTTACAAATGGATGCAAAGGCCATTTCATACTTTTTCATGTATTTCGGGGCGTTGAGCGTTGTTATCAGCTATGTATTTTACACGTACATCGCCGATCGAATCAACCAGCAACGGGCCATTTTCTGGTTTGCACTGCTGGGCGTACCCATATTGGGTGGGTACGGTTTGGTAGGCTCGTCGATGATGTGGTTATATATGCTGATCACGATTGACTGCTTAACGTTTTCGCTCATTCAGGGCTTAATTGAAGGATTGATGGCGCAACTGACAACGGACGAAGATCGGGGTGAAGTTTTTGGGATCAACCAAGCCTTACAAGGCTTAGCCAGTTTTGTAACAACATTGATTTTTGGCGCTCTGTCTCTACTTGATTTACGCTTACCATTTGGGTGGTTTTCAGCTTGCCTGGCAGCAGTTGCGTGGCTGGCCTGGGAGCGAAAATCCAAACATGCAAATGGATAATGAACAACGAACAATGAATAACAATCTAATAATCAGCCTATTTTCATTGCTAATTATTGATTGTTCATTATTCATTATCCATTCACAATACCCCACTACTGCACGCGAATGAATTGTATGCCAACTACAGGCCGACCGTCGGAGGAAACGCCCTGAACGATTATGCGTACCAGTCTAACCACATCCGACAAGGGGAATATCAACTGGCTGCGGCCCTGCGAGTCTGTTTGAAGAAGAGGTTTCCAGTACAGCACATCCCGACGATCAACGCGGCCCAGTGAATCTGGCGGTGATTCGTTAGGCCGATCTACCGAAGCGCTTTCGTAGCGGGGCACATAAAACTCTCGTTCAACCGATGGATAGCCAATGACTTGCAACGTTTTCATGCCCGGTTTTTCAGGGGTTGCCGACTGCCCCGTTCGGAAACGTTTGGAGTAAAAGGCAATAACTCCGTTTCCCCCGCGAACGCCGTAAATGCCCGCCGTTCCCGCATTTTTCAGCACTTCGATCCGGTCAATATCACTAGGATTAAAGGCCATCAATGCTGTTCCGTCAGTGTCCTGAATGGACATACCATCCATCAGAAATAGAGCTTGTGGGCTACTAAGAATAGTACCCAAGCCCCGGATAACTACCTGATAAGTACCCGTTGGCGACATGGTAACGCTTACGCCTGCTACTCTGCCCCGTATCATTTCGTAGAGGTTCGTGAATCGGGGCGACTTATCATCGAACACAAGTGTAGCATCGGCCCCATTATGCAGACTCGTTCGCCGGATATCGTCCGGTCGCTCCTCCAGTTTCCGCGCTCGAACAATCACTTCTTTTAATTGCTTAACGGTTTTGTCACGGTACAAATCGGTGTCGCTTTCCTGACGAGTGCGGGCTGCATCCAACTGTGTTCGCAAGGTAGCCCAGTCCAAAAGTGTCTGGACAGTGTCCTGTTCCCAGGCTGTTTCTGGCCCTTCCAGCACCAAGTGGGCCTCTTTCCCCGGAATATCTTTCAGTTGGCGATCTGTAATTTGCGCCATCAATTTCAGGGTATCGGCAATGGCGAAACCCGCTAAGCGAAATCGGCCCCGTTCATCGGTTCCCGCCGACCGCACAAACGATTGTTCGGGGGCTGTAGAGGCCACCACGACCTGTGCTCCGACCACTGGTTGATTTTTGGCATTTAGCACTCGTCCCATCAGCGATACACCACCGAGCAATTCAGTAGCCGGAGTCCCGCTAACCCGTCGCCAGCCCTGCGTTAACAGTAAATCATCCAGCGCCCGGCGCGTTGTGAGTGAATTAGTCTGGCTATAAAAATTAGGCCGTTCTACCCGCCCGCGCAGTTCGCCGGTTAGCAACAGATGCGCATGAATCGTAGCCGAAGCCGTGTCTTCCGGAACCTGCCCGACATCGGTAATGGATACCGACAAAGCCGAAGCAACCGGCAGTCCTTCATCGTTTAGGTTGATACTCAGGATTGCCTTTTCCCGAGGTTGGTAGCGCTGTTTATTAAGGCCCATTATTACGCGTATTGGCGGCACCCGCTCAGGCAAAAACACCAATCGTTCGGCCTGCGGACGGGCAATAGCATCGTAAAGCGTAATCTGGTTCAGCCCCGCAGGAAATAGGCCCGTTGGCAGACTCACACGAGCAACCCCATTTTGCAACAAAATTTTTCGCTGATCAACTAATCGCCCCTGTTGCTGGATCAGGATATAGGCCGAATCGGTTGCTGCGTGATTGGTACTCATAATCGTGAGCGCCAGTCGGCTGGTATCGCTAACAACATCGGCCGAGAGTACGATTCCTTCCGGTTCGGCGGCTGGCAACGGCACCAATTGAGGCTGGTTATTATGACGTATTTCTGCATAATATTTCCGGCCAGCCAGAGGTGTGATTACAATGCTACTCATCCCCATGGCGTTGGTAGAGAACGGGCCAATCACCGTACCCTCATCAGTCACAATTCGACCCGTCAATAAGATGCCGTGAGCATCGGGTCCAACAACTTTAATGCCCATTCTCGACGGCAACCCAATGACCCAGCGTCCCCCTTCGGGCAGTAACTGCACATCGACTGGCGGCTGAGCTTTATCGGCAGATTTTGGGGTATTCCCCTGAAGTATATTATAAACAGCCACTGTTCGATCAAAAGCGGGTCGGCGCTGACCATCGTCTTCATCCGTGTAGGCTCGTAACCGATATGTACCCGATGCCAGCGAATCTGAAAGGCGAAAATTGCCGGTAGCGCGCCCATCCAGTACACGCAGCCACTGGTGTTGTACGAGTTTGCCACCAGCCGTTAGCAGGTCTACATGGATAGCCGTTTCGCCCAAAGGCCGGCGGTTGGTAGCGGCATCGAGCAGGTACGCGCTCAACCAGAGCCGGTCGCCGGTGGCATATAAAGGTTTGTCAATATGCACAAACAAGACGGGTGCCAATGTCTGAAATCGATCGGTAAACGCGGTACTTATTCGGCGCATTCTGGCATCGGGCGGCAGCAGTTTTCCCTGTGCTACTATAGGAGCGTTAGTGGTGGTCGAATCAGCGCTTTCTTTGTTAGGTTGCCAGTCGGCGGGCAGCATTGTCGACAGGCGATCATCGGCCAGTGAACCTTCTACTTCCATTCCTTCCGGTCGGGTAACCCGTCCATCAACCGTTAGTTGTATCTCGCCGGAAGGCAGTTTTATTTGCGAATAAGCATATCGAGCGTCGAAGTAAGGGGAATAAAGCGACGTGGCGTTGGTATAAAAAACCACTAACTGGCGATCCGATACCAATCTTCGTTCAAAGGGCAAACTGCCCGGCTGAATCAGTTCCTTTATTTGTAACGGCCGCAAGCGTCCTTTTATGGAACCATATAAAGTTGTTTTATTTTCTTTGGTTCGGGCAATTGGCACCGTCATATTTTCCTGATACACCAGAAAGCCTTCCTTCTCATAGGTGCTGTCAATTAAACTCGCCATCAAATGCCGGGTTGAGCCTTGATAGGCTCGCATTCGGTTACGTTGGAATCGGCTGAGCTGCCGTTCGTCCGTCGCTTTCAGCTCTTCAAAACGAGTCGAGCCAGCATAATAAACGACTCGCGCAGTACCGTCAAAATAAATCATGTCGTACCAAATCCGGTACCCTAATGCCTGATTTTCAACAATAATCGGCTCAGTAGCCGTCGCTTTCAGGTGGCCATCTTCTTCATGAAAACTGAGGACATCACTGTTCATGATCTGGCACTGCCCACCAAATGGTTCACCGAGCAACTGGCGTTTGAACTGCTTAAGGTGACGCTCCCATTTCTTCTGATTGCCACGAACCGTTACTGTTGCCAGCGTTTGGTCGCCCGGTTTCAGCCGAAAATCAGCTTTTTGATCCTGGCTCTTATCCAGGCGCAGTGTACGCCGTTGGGGTTGATAACCGATAAACGAGGCCACCACCTCAACCGTGCCAAGCGGAACACCCGACAATGAATAATGTCCCTGCTCATTTGTGATTGTGCCACGGGTGCTGCCATTCAGATATACATTGGCAAACGGCATTGCCTTACCGGTGGCCGCATCGGTAACGAAACCAGAAAGGGTAGTTCTTGTCGTTTGGGCAAACGCAACTGGAACCAGCCAACTCAGCAGGCAAGTAGTCAGGTAAACGACAGAAAGCCAGCGATTCATGAATGTTCAGCAATTAGTTAACTACGCTAAAGAAAGCAAAAATTAGGTGATTTTACTCACTCTACTATCCAGGCTAACCTCCTCCATTTTTTCTCCTGAGAAAGCTATTGCCCGCTCGGCAAACAACACTTTCGTGGCGGCCCAGGTTGTACGAAATAATTCGCTTTGGCGATAGGCTTCGAGTGCGTCGGCAGATTCCCAAAGGCTGTAGGTCATGCGCACACCAGTGTGATCAGGGTCACACAGAAGTTCAAGATAATGGTTTCCCGGAAAGGCG
The DNA here is from genome assembly GCA_964263725.1 of Spirosoma sp. GTDB lineage: Bacteria > Bacteroidota > Bacteroidia > Cytophagales > Spirosomataceae > Spirosoma. Next base: position 942 of record CAXVWN010000069.1, on the reverse strand, counting down.
CGAATGTGTGCTTTTGAGCGGTCGAAAATTGCATGAAACTCAGAGAGACAATCTTCTCTAAACGTCATACGGACAATACGAACGAGCATATTTATTTGTAGTCTGGATAGCCACGTCCGGGCGATAGAATTGACAGAATGAAGTAAATTTAGCGCAAACAATCTAAACCACGCCCAGACGTAACAGTCGGGCTGCTCAATCATGAATTACCGAACATTTGGCCGCACGGGCTGGCAAGTTTCTGACATTGGCTATGGCATGTGGGGCCTCGCCGGTTGGACAGGCTCAGACAAACAGGAAGTTTTACGCGCTCTTCAACGCTCCGTTGAACTAGGCTGCAATTTTTTTGATACAGCCTGGGCGTATGCCGATGGCGTTAGTGAAGAAATTTTAAACCAGTTGCTCAAAAATAATCCAGATAAGCAATTGTATGCGGCCACCAAAATTCCACCCAAAAACCGCCAGTGGCCTTCTAAACCAGAATCCAGTCTGAAAGACGTTTTTCCGGCTGATTACATTGTTGAATACACCGAAAAAAGCCTGAAAAATCTCGGCGTTGAAACGATTGATCTGCAACAATTTCACGTTTGGGAAGACAGTTGGGCCGATCAGGATGAATGGCAGGAAGCCGTCACGAAATTAACCCAGCAAGGCAAAGTTCGGGCGTGGGGACTGTCGGTCAACCGCTGGGAACCGGATAACAGTTTGAACACAATTCGTACGGGCCTGATCGACGCGGTTCAGGTCATTTACAACATTTTCGACCAGAATCCAGAAGACAATCTATTTCCGCTCTGCCGTGAACTAAACATCGGTGTCATTGCCCGTGTCCCTTTCGATGAGGGTACGCTGACCGGCACGTTTACGAAAGAAACCACGTTCCCGGCCGACGACTGGCGCTCGACGTATTTTGTGCCCGAAAACCTCAACAGCAGCGTTGAT
>CAXVWN010000068.1:0-54417 GCA_964263725.1 Spirosoma sp. | reverse complement strand
GTAAATCCAATATCTACACCGACGCCCTTCCCTGGGGCCGCTGTGCTAAACAACGTTGCTGGTGTCAGGCTTCGGTTTTGTAGAAACGTTGTATAGGCGAGGGTGGCATCTAATTTATTGACCTCCAGTAAGGCACTATTCAGGTTGTTCGGGTCGGGAACAATACGATAGTTCAGCCCCCTATTTATTAGTTGTTGTGCATTATAGCCTAACAGTAATTTGGCCGTTGCCCCTAATAAGAGTTTTCGACCATCGCCTTCCCAGAGGGTTCCGGCATAGGTAAACCCCAGTTCGGCGTACGTATTGGTATTAGCACTGAATTTATTGTCGTTACTGGGAATACTATACAAAGCACCATCGCTCAAACTGGCCCGCATGGCCGATAGCAGCGACTCCGATGCGCCAACCACCTGCCCAACCGCCCGAAAGCGCGTTGTTACGGCAAAAGCACTATGCTCGCCGAGCCGCATCAGTAACGATGGACCGCGTACTTCGCCCGATATTGTTCCATTTTTAGGGCGGCCATCCAGTGTTTCCCGTGTATAATCAGTGTCAAACCGAATAGAGCCATCCGAACTTTTATACTGGGCCGGCACAGTGCCGGTAATCAGGCGCAGCAATGAGAAAGGAGCCTGATACCGAACGTAATTATTGTCAACGTGACCATTACCTGTAAAAACGTTCAGGTAAAATTTAGATGGAGAATCGGCGGCCAGCGCGGGGTTGATGTAAAGTCGATTGGTTCCCCCATACCGACTGGTTGAAATACCCAGCAGGTTTTGGGTAAACCCAGCAGTTGAAATAAATAAAAACAGGACAAAAAGGGGCAAATACTTCATATAGTGAATGGAAAAATAGCAAATGGGTTCTATAAAAGAAACGTAAATCCGCCAGTGGGGTTTACCAATGATACATTTATTTTGATTCAGTGGATTGGAAAATGATGTTTCAACTGCCCCGAGGTATAGCACTGGAACGGTATTCAGACTACAAAAACTACCTATTAGTAACAATGAGTCTTATAAGGCTTTCGCTCGTTGTGAACTACACCAGAAAGCACTTTAATACCTAAATACGAGCCTGAACCTGTTGAAACGCTCTTGTTTTTAATAGGTTAAACGAAATATTTTCGGTTCACGCTTACAAACATAAACACCCGCTTTTAGCGAACAAAACATCAATTCGATAGTAGACAATAAATCAGAAAAATACAATTTTCATATTGACCATTACTGTTTCCATTTACCCTTAAAAACTTAACTAATTTTTACCCGGTGATGGACCGAACTTAAGCGTTCTAATAGCCTAAAATTTATAATCTATCTCTAAAAAGCACATTTTCAATCAGATTATATAGCGTACTGCTAGTGGTAAAATACAATGTTAATATCCTGACAGAAGAAGCTTATTATTGTATTATTTTATCAATATTCTATAATTTAACGCTAATATATGTAAGATTTTCCATACAGTAGATAACATGGCAAAAACTACACAAACCAGACAAAATACAATACATTATTTCAAGATATAACCTACTTTATTGGTCTATGTCTTGGATTTCCAGTTCTAGCAAAATCATTTATCATAACATTGATCAACAACGATTAGCAGTAAACCCATTCTTTTTCCGTAACTTCATCTGGCAAAAAAGCAGGTAAGCTGTGGAAAGGTTCGACGGGCAAATCAGGTTTGAGTACAATCCACTAATCAGGCATTGATACCACGACAATCTTTTAGCAGTCGTTAGTTGAAGTTGGTAAAGGGTTTCGCCCAAATTGGCACTTGTAAATTGTGGAAAGGGCAAACCAGCAACTTCATTTTTTACCAAACACGCACCCTATTTTGACACGCTATAAATAGGTTTACCGAAGGTTTCAATTAATAATAATGACGCTTTGATTCAACCTTATTTTTATTGGAACGTAGTTCCCATTTTCATTAAACAAACTCAACACTACCTCTTTTGAAACCTTTTTTTTTCACCCGTATTCAATACACTTCCGGCGATTGGGATACCGACCAGCGGATGCCCTCGAACCTATTACATTCGCTGGTGGAATACACGACATTGCCGGTTGATCAGAAAGAAAAAGTGGTACAACTAAGTAGCCCCGACCTATTTAAAAGCCCGTTTTGCTACTTGAGTGGTCATAAATTAGTCGAATTTTCGGCACTGGAACGGGACCATTTCAAACGCTACGTACAAAACGGTGGCTTCGTCTTTGTGGACGACTGTAATCACGATCTCGATGGGTTATTTGCCAAGTCGTTTGAGCAGGAAATGGAACGGACATTTGGCCCGAAAGCCTTACAGAAGATCCCAAATAACCACCCCATTTATACTTGTTTTTTCAAATTCGATGAAGGTCCGCCAACCACTTCATTTGAACTAAATGGCTGGGGCGACGACCTCGTACACGACTACCTGAAAGCCATTACAATCAACGGTCGAATTGGTGTGTTGTACAGCAACAAAGATTACGGTTGCGAGTGGGATTACGACTTTCGAAACAAGCGGTTTCTGGCCGAAGACAACACTAAGTTTGGGGTCAATATTATAACCTATGCGATGACGGCCTAATAGTAAACGGTACACGGAATAGTGTCTACGGGACAATAATCGAAACCAATACGAATAACTCATATATGCCGTGATCACTCATCGTATATATACCATTGCTTATAACATCTTCCTTCATACAACCTGAATTATTATAAAATTGGATTCAACAGACTTAACTCATTACAAAGCGCTGGTGGCCAAGTTGCCTCAGCTACAAAAAGAGATCGGGAAAGTTATTATCGGACAAAAGGAAGCAATCAGCGAAGTGTTGATATCGCTTTTGGCGGGTGGACATTGCCTTCTCGAAGGTGTACCCGGGCTTGCCAAAACTCTGATGGTCAAGACGATGTCCGATGCGCTGGCAATGCGTTTTAAACGTATTCAATTTACGCCCGACCTTATGCCCGGCGACATTGTTGGCACGGAGATTTTAGAAGATGACCACGAGACAGGCCACAAGGTCTTTGTTTTTAATCGGGGTCCCCTATTTGCCAACATCGTTCTGGCTGATGAAATCAACCGGACTCCGCCCAAAACGCAAGCGGCCATGCTCGAGGCCATGCAGGAATATAAGGTCACGTATGGCGGCAATGATTATGCGCTCCCCAAGCCGTTCCTGATTATTGCGACGCAAAACCCTATTGAACAGGCGGGTACTTATCCGTTACCCGAAGCCCAGTTAGACCGTTTTCTGCTGTATATTAAACTTAGCTATCCGTCGGAGCGGGAAGAACTTGATGTCTTGAAAAGTACGACAGGAACGGCCCGACCTGAACTGCATACAATACTTTCTGACGAGGAAATTCTCCAGTTACAAAGTCTGACGCGGCAGGTTCATATTAGCGACGAGCTGATTGACTACATTAACCGACTCGTTCGGGCCTCGCGCCCGGATGGTTCGCCGTCGGCCTTCGTCAAGCAATGGGGCGAGTGGGGAGCCGGGCCACGCGCCGGGCAGGCACTGGTGTTGTGTTCCAAAGCCCGAGCCGTATTAAACGAACGTTTCTCCGTCATTCCCGACGACATTCAGGCATTGGCCTATCCTATTTTACGCCATCGCATCGCGCTCAACTTTCGCGCCGAAGCCGAAGGAATAACCACGGATCAGGTAATTGCCGAATTGATAAAAACTGTAAAATAAGTTTACACCTGCAACGACATCGCAACGGTCAACGACAAGGCGCAAAGCCTCTTGTTGGTCCCTGCGTTCTTCCTGTCGCTGTACACGATTTATATGGCTACATTAACGACTGACCTAATTAAACTCAACAACCTGCAACTAGCCAGCAAATTGGTTAGCGATGAGTTGTTGCTGGGCATTCAAACCAGTCGGCGGTCGGGTATTGGGACAGAATTTGAGCAGTTTCGACATTATACGCCGGGCGACGACCCAAAGCGAATCGACTGGAAACTCTTCGCCAAAACGGGCCATTATTTAGTTCGTGAATCGGCCACGGAAAGTAACCAGCAAGTTCGCTTACTGATCGACTTGTCCGGCTCCATGAATTACACCGAAGCGGGCGTTAGCCGGTTACAGTATGCTAAGATTCTGCTGGCCTCACTGGCCTATCTGAGCAATCGGCAAAGTGATCAACTGAGTTTGTATTCGTTGCAAAATGGCGAGGTTCAGGCGTTGGTTCCGGCCGGGAAACAGGCGTTTCAGAAAATCGTGTCTATTCTCGATACCACTCAGGCAGCGGGAGCTTGGGAAAATCAGCGTGCCTCCGTACCCGAATTTAGTCGGAAGCAGGCTGAGATACTCATTATCGCATCCGATTTTCTGCAAGTAGATGACGAGTGGGTCAAGTTAATTGAGAATGTGGCCGGACCGCGCCGACAAATCGTTATTTTTCAGTTGTTGGGCGATGAAGAAATCAATTTCTCCATGAACGGCTTTTACCGATTTCAGGATCTGGAAACGGGAAAAGAAATTGAATTACAGGCCGATGCCATTCGGGAGACCGTTCGGCAACGCTCATCGGCCTATCTAACGAAACTGGACGAAAGTCTGCGTATTCCGCATGTCCGGCTGATTCGCACCCGGCTGAGCGACCCTATAGCCCTTGTTTTAAAACAGTTTTTAACCAGTTAATATGCAGTTTGTTGAGCCGTATTTGCTGTGGGGTGCGCTAACGGTCGCGATTCCGGTGGCTATTCACTTCTGGCACCAGAAGCAGGGAAAACTATTGCCCTGGGCGGCTACTCAATGGCTTATCGAGAAGCAACAGCAACAGAGCCGGGGCCTTCGACTCGATAATATTCTCTTACTGATTATTCGTTGCTTGCTGTTGGTATTGCTGGCCATTTTGCTTGCTCAACCCATCCTGAACTGGTTTACGAAACCGCCAACTATTCAGAAAGTGCATTTGGTAGAGCCTAACACGGCGGTGTCCAATAATTTTAAGTTTGAATTAACAGATGCGCTAAAAAAGGGCGAACGGGTTATTTGGGCAACTGACAAGGCAGAGCCTATAACGGAACAACTTTCGTTACCTCAAACACCAACGCCATTTAACTCGCGAGGGCTGCAAACGGCGATCAATAAGCTGGACGCAAAAAACACCCAACTTCATCTGTATTTCATTAACAATCAGTCCTTAGCGAACACATCAACGATCATAGTTCCTGCGCAGTTTCTGTTACACTCCCTAATTGATTCGGTTCCCCAACTCCGCCCATATCTGGTTGTAAAAAACGACCGGAAGCTTTTTATCAATCGGACGGGTAAGCTGGTTAGCGTGCCGGTTCTTGACCCAACGCTAAAATTCTCTTCGGCACCCGCGCATTCTGGGCCTATGCCCGTATTACTCCAATACAAAAACGGTCGGGAGCAACAAACCGTAAAAGCCGCCCTCGAAGCGCTGACAGATGTGTACGCACTCGATCTGGCAATTGACGAAAAGCCCGCGCAAAACCGTACTTATTCGTTGGTTTTGACCGACCAGCCACCTGCAAAGCCGTCAGCCCAAACGCTTTACATTGTTTCGGGAATAGAGCAGTCGGTAAGCCCGGCAAACGTGATTTTCACGAATGAATCACTAACGCCCCAAACGTCGGAGCTGGTTTCAACGGGGCAGTTGCCGGAGTGGCTAGGAGCGCAATTACTGCGGCACTACGGTCTCGCAATTAACAACTTGCCGCTAAGTCAGCAGGATATTAAAACGTTATTTATTGCCTCAACCAAACCCACGACGGAGCAGCATGCGGGCGTTCAAAACGCGTTTCTGCTGTTTTTTGTCGTTTTACTACTTTTTGAACGCTGGCTTGCCTTGACTAAAAACGCATGAACGAACTGAAACGCCTTGTCTCGTCGGTCACGTACCAACTTTACGCTAACGCCCTGTTACGCTGCCTGTTATTGGCCGCATCAGCGTATCTAATTACGGCGACGTTTACGGGTCCATCGATCTGGCCGATTTTGTTTGGTGTAGCCGGATTTGGTGTTGGTGCTTTTTTGAATAAACTCTATCAGGACAAAAAGCCACAAGCAATTCAGCTCATTCACCAGACAATTGGCGATGTGGAATATAGCTTACCACTCCTGACAAAATCCCAACTTAATCTGGCCGAACAACTGCAACTTGACCGGCTAAATAACCAGAGCCAAAACGTTCGCACTCCGGTTGTGCTTTTGGCGCAAGCGGGTCAATACGCTTTATTTCTGGTCATGGCACTAGCTGTCTATTTCGGCTATCCATTACTAAAAAATGACGCTATAAATAGCCCTAAGAAGCAAGGCTTTCTGGCGGCTTTTACACCAGATAATAAGCCGGTTGCACCAACATTTCAATCGGCAGTTTTACGTATTCAGCCACCAGCGTACACACGGTTACCAGAAATCAACTCACGAAATTTAAACGCATCGAGCGTTGTTGGGGCCGTTCTATCCTGGCGGTTACAGTTTAGCAACAATAAGCAACTATCCGTACGGTTGGTAAACGGCCGGGGCAAGGAACTGGCCTTTCAACAAGCTGGTGACGGATATACGTACCAAGATCGGCTTATAAACTCGGGTTTGTATGCCATTAAAGCGTACTGGCATATGGATCAACATAAAGATTCACTTGTTTATCAGTCCGATTTTTACCGTCTTGAAGCGCATCCCGATTTAGCTCCCAAGATTGAGCCAGATTCAAAAGAATTATATCGGTTTCACTATCTAAAAGACCCTAAAAAGCTGACGATTGCGGCCCGTATCTCCGACGATTTTTCTGTGTCGCAAACCTTTCTTGTCGCTACGGTAGCGCGTGGTTCCGGCGAAAATGTGAAGTTTAGAGAAGTGAAATTACCGCTGGGACAGGCGAATTTCAAGGATGCGAAAGTGACCAAAACCCTCGACCTGAATGAGCTAAAATTTACTCCGGGTGATGAGTTGTATTATTACTGGGCGGCTTACGATAATCGCCAACCCGAGCCAAATTTCACAAAATCAGATACGTACTTTTTAGTCTACAAAGACACCACACAAGTAGAAGAAAGTGAGTTAGCAACGATGGCTGTTAACATCATGCCAGAATATTTTCGGAGCCAGCGACAAATTATCATCGATACCGAAAAGATGATTGCCAATCGGAAAAAGATGACCGTTAATGGGAACACCACTCACCAATTTAAAAGTCAATCGAACGAAGTAGGGTTCGACCAAAAAGCACTCCGTCTGCGCTACGGACAGTTTTTGGGCGAAGAGTTTGAGACATCGGCCGGCGGTGGACACGTTGAACCCACCGACGATAAGGGCGACCCGCTGAAAGGTTTTGTTCATGACCACGATAAGGGAGAAGAACATGCCGAAGCGCCCCATCACGAGGAAGAACATCATCACGGACCCGAACATCAAGGGGAAGCTAGTCAGGACCCTATTGCGGCCATGATGGAGCAATATGTTCACTCCCACGATAATGCAGAAACCAACACGTTCCACGAACAGTCTACGCGGGCTTTGTTGAAAATGGCGTTGGAAAATATGTGGCAGTCGGAGTTGCATTTACGGCTTTACGAACCAGAAAAAGCCTTACCCTTTGAGCAGGAAGCCCTGAAATATTTGAAACTGTCGCAGCAAAAAGCCCGGTCTTACGTTAAGAAAACCGGTTTCGACCCTCCCCAGACGAAAGAAAAGGAAACGCGCCTGACGGGTGAGATGAAAAATGTAACGTCTGCTTTCAACCAGGAGCGCGTTTATTCTCAACAACGGACTGAATTGTTAGTGGCCCAGGCACTCGGTTATCTGGACTTCCCAAAACTCAGCACCCAACAACGGCAAACGCTGCAACAACTTGGCAATGCGTTGGCAAATGGCGTGGTAAACAGTGGCCTTCAGAATTGGTCGGTGCTGGCTTCGCTACAGAAATTAGCCGGGGGAAAATCACTCACCGACGCCGAGAAAACACAACTGAAAACAAAATTATACACCTTAACTGGCGCTTCGGAGCGAACTGGTCCGTCCTATGCCAGTGACCGCAGCCTACAACAAGCTTTCTGGCGGCATATAAAATAGCTCGGTAGATTACCTGATAACAATGCAAACAAGTATCAACTGGACCGACCCCATTAATTGGCTTATCGCGCTGGCCTTGCTCACCTTATTGACTGGTCAGCTCTGGTTCATTGCCCGAAATCAGTCATTGCCCACTGGCCGAAAATGGCTTCGGGCTGGATTGAATCTACTGCTCTGGTTACTGGTCGTCGGTTATTTCCTGCAACTTCATTGGCCGGTACAACGCTCTTCCACTCACGCGTTACTTATTGGGGATGAGGTGCCGGCAGCATTTTCCCGGCAGATAAAAGACAGTCTGCACATTCAGGACAGTTTTACCAGCCGAAATCTGAAAGAGGATTATGACTCTGTAACCTTGGTAGGACAGCAGTTCCCAGTCGAAACTCTTACTAAGTTAAGCAACTCGGCCGTGCAATGGGTGCCGTACAACAAACCGGATCAATTGCAGGACATTCACTGGAAAGGAGTTGTTCGGCAGGGAGAAATCCAGCGGGTAACCGGCCGAATTCAGTCGTCGGGGAAGCAGTTACTACGGCTTCGGTTTGGTATGCAGACGTTAGATAGTGTAGCGTTGAATAAGGGCGATAATACGTTTTCCCTTCAGTTTCCGGCCTTTTCGCGCGGACGCAGTCAATGCGAACTGGTGCTGGGCGGTGCAACGACATTGGATACCATTCGCTTTTTTACCCGGCCAACCGAACCGCTTACGGTGCAAATTTTGCTCAACAACCCTGATTTTGAAAGCAAAACGCTGGCCAATTGGTTAGGGAAACAGGGCCACACGGTGCAAGTAACCACAACGCTTTCCAAAAATATCAATAGCACCGTTAGCATCAATAAAGGTGGAAAATCAGCGATCAGAACGACACCAGATCTTATCATTACTGAACCAACCAATGCCGCCAGTACGACAGTAAAAAAAGCCATTGCTGAAGGCAAATCGGTGTTATTTATCAATATTACCAATCCGGAAACCGACAGCCGGGCTATTAATCTGGCAGTAGGCAGCCAGTGGCAGGTACGAAAAATATCGAATGAGCCGGTCGTTTCGGTTGGTAACGGACTGACTGCATTCCCCTATCGCTTTGCCGATAATTTGAATCAGTTTGCGGTCTCAGGTTATCCGGTAGCGGTGCAGCAAACTACCCGAAATGGATTCGCCGGGCGGGTAGGCGTTAGCTTGTTGCAGGAAACCTTTCCGCTCTCGCTAAGTGGCGATAGTGTGGCATATAACCGAATTTGGACGGCTGTGTTAGCCCGTCTTTCTCATTCAGATAAAGGTTCGATTCGAGTAAATGCGCCCGTGTATAGCGGTCTCCTACAGGAAATTTCAGTTAACAATTCTGGCAGTTCATCGCCGGTTATGCTAGTTGGTCAGGACACGGTATCGGTAGCCCGATCACCCATCAACGAACGTTCGGCAATGGGTTTGTCACTCTTCGGGCAATCGGGTTGGCAATCGGTGCAGGATTCGCTGGCTGTTTACGTTAGTGCCCACAACCCAACCGATGCAGTTGCCGACCGGCAGATTATCAACCACTTTATGTTAGCTCGTTCGGTCGATCAGTCGGGAACCGAACAGCTTACCCGAACGATAACGGCGCAACTTCCAAACTGGGCCTGGTTGTTGTTGCTTGTTGCTTGTTTAACCGCCCTTTGGGTAGAGCCGAAATTGCTATAAAACACGGATAGGTAAACTAATTTATTGGTCTACCTGTCCGTGTTTTATGAAATCGTTAGTCCATGACTTGCCTGACAGAAGCCAGGTAGTTTACTGTTTACCAGCTAGTTATCGAATCCCTACGGAATCCGACTTGGGCATCATCTTTCTGGCGTGTGGTCCATCGCCATCACAGATACCATCTCGATCATAGCCGTTGCCGTGATTATAACCGTGCCCGTGGGACCAATGTCCACGATGATGACCAAATGAATGGGGCCCAACGAAAGCCATCAGGCTACCGAAGGTAAGGGCCGCCGTAAAAACCACGACCCACAGATTTAAGCGTTTTCTCATTGGTCTTGTTGTTTAGTAGTATTCGTGTTTTCAGTTGATTTCCGGGCGGCCTCATCTCCACTACAACGGCCCTGATCGTAACGCTGCTTAAATACGGTGTACTCTTCATCACTCATCTCGCGAATTCGATCGGCGAAGGCAGGCATATAACCGAAGCCTCGACCACGATCCCACCCTCCGCGGAAGCGCCTACCCCCGAAAAGCCGGAATAGCACACTAATAAGTACGAGAAAGAGAACCAGTCGGATAAGGAAAAACGGCATTATGAACAAGGCCGCTCCCAGGAGCAGACCGGCTAGAATGGATTTTATAATATTAATGTTCATAGTATTTGTGTTTACTGATGTTCTATAAAGGATGACGGGCCAGTTGAGAAATTACTTTAAAGTCAATAAAAAACCTCGCCGGGTTGTCCCGACGAGGTTTTTTATTGACTTTTGATCAACTGATAAAAATGAAGCTATGATTTGTCGCCACAGCGTTTCTTCCATTCACTTTTAAACTTCTGTCGGTCTTCATCACTCATCTGATGCAATTTTTCACGCCAGTTCGGGGGGCCATCGGGACGGCCGCCAAAAGGAGTTCGGCCCGATGGTGGGCCAAACTTGAAGCCGCCTAACAGAATTCTCGATAGAGTTAACAAGCCCACGGCCTGCCAATAAGTAACAGCTTTAACCGGTACCACGGCTACCAGCACGTTGTTCCACAACCAATACACCGCAAATGAAACGGCCAGCAATGCCAGCAGGATGAATAACGGAAAGAAAAATCGTCTTCGTCCGTAGTGGGTTCTCATAGCCTTACAGTTTATCGAGTTCGTCGTATAGGTTTTGTAATCGCTTGCGCAAATGTTGGACAGCGTATCGTTTTCGGGAAATAATGGTTTTCAGGTTCTCATTGGTTTGATCGGCAATTTCCTGCAATGTCCTATCTTCCAATTCGTTCTGAACAAAAACCGTGCGCTGGTTTTCGGGTAATTCATCCAGCGCACGCATTAATTCTTCCCAAAAAATATCCTTAAAAAACTGATCTTCGGGTGTTTCGGCATCAGCCAGCAGAATTTCCCTGAACCGAAAATCGTCGTCTTCATCGTCGCTCATCCAATCGGATAAGCTATCTTCTTTTTTCCTGCGGTAGGTATCAGTTATCCTGTTTTTAGCCACCTGAAAAAGCCATCCGCTCATACTTTCGATTCCGTCAAGGTCAACCACTTTGGTGAGTTGATACCAGACATCCTGCAAAATATCTTCGGCGTCTTCATCCGATTTCACTTGTCCACGAATAAACCGAGACAGCCGATTTCCGTACTGTTTAACTGTCTCGATTATATTTCGTTTGGGCGTTTCGGCCATACTAACAGTACTTACTCCTCAGTTAAGTTTGTGCCCGTTTATCCAGTTCCCGTAATACATCGACCATTGTTCGAAACCGGTTAGCATCGCCAATGAAACTTAGTCCCGACATAATTAGTGCGAAACCACCGGTACTAATCCAAAACCAAGGGTCTGTATTGGTTTCTCTAAGTTTGGAGCCGTGTAGTAATATGGCTAATCCGCTTCCAAGTACCATAGCTCCACCTCCACCATACAACCAGTACTTTGTCATTAATTTTTTTTCGCGTTGGGTTCTCATAATGAGTTTGATTTAATTTTCAATTACTCAGAAAACCATTTGTACCGCATCAGGTTTACAAAAAACTTGTATCTTACCTCGTAGTTCTGGTCAACTTTGCTGACCTGTCTGACTCTAACTCCTAACGCTAATGCCTGAATTTACTCTCGGAATCGAAGAAGAGTTTCAAACGATTGACCCTAGCACGGGCGAGTTGCGCTCGCACATGTCGAAGATTGTCGACGGTGGCCAAATTGTCCTTCACGAACGTGTAAAGGCCGAAATGCATCAGGCCGTTGTTGAAGTGGGCACGAATATCTGCCATAATATTCAGGAGGCTCGCCAGGAGGTAACGTATCTCCGAAAGATGATTATTGAACTGGCCGACAAGCAAAATTTAAAGATTGCGGCTGCCGGTACTCACCCTTTTTCTGATTGGCAGGATCAGCTAATTACGCCTAACGAACGCTACGACCAACTCATTGAAGAACTACGCGATGTGGCTCGTTCGAACCTGATTTTTGGTCTGCACGTCCACGTTGGCATCGAAAGTCGCAATGAGGGCATCCAGATTATGAATGCTGTGCGCTATTTTCTGCCGCATATTTATGCACTTTCGACCAACTCTCCATTTTGGCGGGGACGCAACACCGGATTTAAGTCGTACCGCTCAAAAGTATTCGACAAATTTCCCCGTACGGGCATTCCTGACTTCTTTTCGTCGGCAAATGAGTATGACGAATACATTAACCTACTGGTGAAAACGGGTTGCATCGACAATGGCAAAAAAATATGGTGGGACATCCGGCTTCATCCATTTTTTGACACCATCGAGTTCCGCATTTGCGATGTGCCTATGCGTGTAGACGAAACCATTTGTCTAGCGGCCATTATGCAGGCACTGGTTGCTAAGATTTACAAACTGCACAAGCAAAACCTTAATTTCCAACCGTATCGACGTATTTTAATCAATGAAAACAAGTGGCGGGCGGCTCGGTACGGTATCGAAGGAAAGTTGATTGATTTCGGCAAACAGGAGGAAGTCCCTACGCATCATCTGATTCGTGAATTACTTACGTTCATTGACGATGTAGTCGATGAACTTGGCAGCCGCTCCGAGTGTGAATACGTTTTAAAAATCCTTGAAATGGGTACTGGCGCAGACCGACAACTAGCTGTTTTTCAAGAGACCAACGACTTAAAGCAGGTTGTAAATTACATTGTAGAGGAAACTTCTTTCGGCATCCATTAGTTATTTTTTGAATCACTCTCAACTACTAATTAGCCGTAACAGATACCTTATGAGCTTAGTAAAAATTGCTGTTCTGGACATGAATAACAACCATGCCAATGAGGGCCTGCGTTGTATTTTACACTTGATTCGGAACGTTCAAGGAAATGATCAGGCCGAACTTTCGTTCGATGTGTATGACGTTCGGGCAAATAACGAACTTCCCGATTTAGACTATGATGTGTATATTTCATCGGGTGGACCGGGTAGCCCAATGGCATCTGATGATGCCTGGGAAGCGCGCTATTTTAACTTAATCGACCAGATTTTCGACTGGAACCAACACAATGACCGCAAGAAATTTGTATTTCTGATCTGCCACTCATTTCAGTTGGTTGTACGGCATCTCGACTTAGGTTTATTGAGCCGTCGCAAATCGACTTCGTTCGGGATTTTTCCAATCCATAAAACGGAAGAAGGTGATTTGGACCCTTTACTAGATGGTTTGCCTGATCCATTTTACGCCGTGGATTCCCGTGATTATCAGATCACAGATCCAAACGTTGAGCGCATGGAGCAGATGGGAGCCAGCATTTTATGTCTGGAAAAAATTCGTCCCCACGTATTACTGGACCGGGCTGTAATGTCCATGCGATTCTCACCAGAAATCATTGGCACCCAGTTTCACCCCGAAGCCGATAATGAGGGCATGTTGCGGTACTTCCTGAAAGATGAAAAACGTAATCATATCATTTCAAATTTCGGGCAGGAAAAATACAATGACATGGTAGCCTATTTGCAGGACCCCGACAAAATTGCACTGACTGAGTCTGTCATTCTCCCCGGATTTTTGCGGCAGGCTATCAAATCACTATCGGCTACAGTTGAAGAGCCACAAGTTGCTTAATATTGTAATGTACAGGTCCTCATTTGGAAGACCTGTACATTACTTTCTATTGGGCCGAAATACGAGAGCGGATTTCTCCATTGATTAATTGACCGGGACGCAGAATCCGGATTTATGGACTCCGTATCTCGGACTCCGCGTCCCGGTCAACATGACAAATATTTTATGATCCAACCCATCCGCCAAGCTTTTAATCAAGCCTTTAGTCCGCAGAGCTACCAAACTTTTTTGGATAAAATTGAGGCTGATCTACCCGGTCAATTAGATTTCCGCGTAGCTGAAACGCCTATTTTTGTTCCAAAAATCCTGACTGAAAAAATTTTACAAGCCTGCGATGACATCATTTCTGTCATTACTCGTGCTGACTTCAAATCCTTGACCGATAAGGCAATTCCGGCAGAACAACGCGTGCCGAATGAAGACGATCATACGCAGTTCATGGCCGTCGATTTTGCCGTTTGTCAGGATGCCTCAGGCGGACCGTCGCAGGGTGAGTTGATGCCTCAATTAATAGAGCTACAGGGTTTTCCGTCGCTCTATTGTTTTCAGCCGTATGTTGCCAAGTTATTTCGTAGTCTTTATCCTATTCCAGATCAACTCACACACTTATTTAACGTTGCCGACAACGACGAGTATTTGGAACGGCTGCGTCAGATAATTGTGGGCGACTGCGAGCCGGAAGAAGCAATTTTACTGGAAATATACCCCGAAAAGCAAAAAACACGCGTCGATTTTGTCCTGACGGAGAAGGCGCTCGGTGTAAAAGCGGTGTGTTTAACAAAAATCAGGAAAGAAGGCCGGGTGTTATTTTATGAGAAAGATGGTCGTCAGATTCGCATCAAACGAATTTATAATCGCCTGATTTTTGACGACTTGCAAAATTATTCCGACCTACGAACGAACTTCCATCTCACCGATGATGTGGATGTTGAGTGGGTTGGACACCCAAACTGGTTTTTCCGCATCAGCAAATACACGCTGCCTCTGCTGAAAAGCCCTTACGTTCCGGCCAGTTATTATTTATCTGACTTGAGCACTTATCCTACTGATCTAGAAAATTACGTTCTAAAACCGCTGTTCTCTTTTGCGGGTAGTGGCGTCAACCTGAACATAACCTCCGCCGACCTTGATGCCATTCCGTCTTACCAGCGCGATGGTTATTTACTCCAGCGTAAGGTCAAATACGAACCCGTTATTCAATCGCCTGATGGATTGGTGAAATGCGAAATTCGGATGTTATTCATCTGGCCAAAAGGGGACGAAAAACCTACGCTGCTCACTAACCTGAGTCGGCTGAGTCGGGGTGAAATGATTGGCGTCAATTTCAATAAAAACAAAGATTGGGTGGGCGGATCGGTCTGCTTTTTCGAGAAGTAAATGTGAAATCCTGTAGCCTGGATATGTACGTTCGGGTGATTGCAATTCTTTATACCCAGACGTAAACGTCTGGGTTACAACAACACTATTCATGGAACAACAACCCTCGTTGGTGGCTGAGAAAGCCCTTTTCGATCTCACGGGCAAGGTAGCTATCATCACGGGAGCCAGTAAAGGGATTGGCGAAGACATGGCCCGATTATTTGCCCGTTTTGGCGCGAAGGTCATTATTAGTAGCCGCAAACAGGATGCCTGCGATGCGCTGGCCAATGACATTCGGGCGCAGGGTGGCGACGCTACAGGCATTGCTGCTCATGTGGGCGATATGGAACAGCTCCGGCAATTGGTAGACAAAAGCATTGCAACCTATGGCGGCATTGATATTCTGGTCAATAATGCGGCTTCTAATCCCGTCTTTGGCCCCTCCCTCGATAGTGACGGTGCCGCTTTTGACAAGATTATGCAGGCCAATGTGAAAGCGCCTTTTGAGTTGAGCAAACTGTGTTACCCGAGCATGAAAGCGCGTGGCGGAGGCAGCATTATCATGATCAGCAGCATTGCCGGACACACACCCGACCCAGGACTGGGTCTGTACAGCGTTAGCAAAGCCTCATTGAATATGCTCACCAAAGTGCTGGCCAAAGAATGGGGAGTGGATGGTATTCGGGTAAATGCAATTTGCCCTGGCCTGATAAAAACTAAATTTAGTCAGGCTCTCTGGAAAGACGAAAAGATTCTGGATCGTTTTACCAAAAACATTCCTATTTCCCGCATGGGCACGGCTGACGAAATTAGTCCACTGGCCCTGTTTTTGGCTTCCAGTGCGTCATCGTACAGCACGGGAAGTTTGTTTTACGCCGATGGCGGAACGGTGATTTGATTCTTATTATGCCTCCCGAAACGCGCGAAGTCTGGTTACGCGGCCCCGTACCCGATATGCCGCCCCTTCTCCAGCCAATTGCCCACGCGCTGATGCAGGCCCGCGAAGAAGTGTATGTACTGATGAGAGATTTTCCGGAAACTTTGCTTTGGGAACGCCCGGCAAACGTAGCGTCGGTCGGTTTTCATTTGCAGCACTTAACGGGTGTACTTGATCGGATATTTACGTACGCTCGAAATGAAGCGCTCACGTCAGACCAGTTAGCGGCTTTAAGCGCCGAAGGAAATCCCAATGCAACTGCTAATGAGTTGGTTCAGCGGTTCGATAAACAAGTTGATCAGGCGCTCGCTCAACTCCGAATTACTGATGAGAAAACGTTGACCCAACCCCGCGGGGTTGGGCGGGCGCAACTGCCCTCAACGGTAATTGGCTTGCTGACACACGCAGCCGAGCATACGATGCGCCATGTGGGGCAATTGTCGGTTACGATTAGGATGATAACAGTTTAACCTTTTTTTAAGTTAACCTTCATCGGCATTTAATAAATCTAGCCGACCTTTCATCCGAAAAGCTCACCGCTACGATGGGCTATCAAATAAAACCATTCTCAATACCATGAAAAAGTCAATTATTGCTACCTGCGTCGTAGCCGCTCTTTGTGGAAGTATTGCCTTTGCAAACACGCCCTCACAGGATAAACCAGTGAGTAAAACAATGACGACTGTAAAGAAAACTACGCCTTCTACAACCAAAGCCAAAACCACATCGGTTCATAAAAAGCACGTTAAAACATCGTAGTCAACGTCATTGGCATCAACAAAAAAAGGATCGCATTCATGCGATCCTTTTTTTGTTGATGCTATGTTACCAGCTTTTTTACTGAACCGCAACAATCTTAAATTCGGTTCGGCGGTTTTGCTGGTGTTCACTTTCCGAGCAGTTCACACCATCTAGGCAGCCATTAATAATTTCCGATTCGCCATAACCACGAGCCACTAATCGGTTGGCCGGAACGCCCCGCGCCACCAGGTAATCCATAGCAGCTCTGGCACGACTTTCCGATAGTCGAATGTTATACGTATCTGTAGCGCGTGAGTCGGTATGCGAACGCAACTCAATTTGCATCTGCGGATATTCTTTCAAAATAGCCAGTACATGGTCAAGTTCACGAGCCGCATCGGCACGGATGAAAAACTTATTCAGGTCATAATAGATGTTCTTTAACTGAAACACATCGCCAACTCCATATAAACCAAGGGAATCTGTAACAACCTGCGATTTGCGTTTAGTTTTACTGTACTGTGCTTTTTTAGTAGCATAGCGATCTTTCTGTGCGGTAATCGTGTAGGGTGAGTTGGGTTTCATATCAAATTCATACCCTCCATCAGGACCCGTCATCACAGTCTGTTCCGATTTATCTTTTTCATTACGTAAGGTCACTTTCACACCCGTTGCGGGCTGCTGGTTGACTTCCGTTTTTATCACACCCTTCACGACTGTATTTTCTGACCGCTCCAGGTAAATAGATACATTCAGTACAGGTTTTGGCGACTGCGTCAGGGTTGAGAACCGGACACTGTTCATGGCATAACCTTCTTTAATAGCCCTGAACTCGTATTCTGTATTTGAGTCCACACATAAATCGGCACGGCCACTTAAGTTTGTTAAACGCAAGTCCTGGTTTACGCCGTTCCGCAGAATACGCACGTCGGCATTTTCGAGTGGCGTACCTGTTTTGGCATCATATACCAGGATATTGAGTTGTTTACACGTCCGCCGGAATGAGTAAATATCGTCGTCGCTAATGCCTTTTTTACGGTTACTGCTGAAATACCCACTGGTGCGATTTTTATCGGTAATAAACCCGAAGTCATCTTTTTCAGAGTTAATTGGTGCCCCCGCGTTTTGAACGCCTTTATAAGCAATACCGCCTTTTAGTTCGGCAACAAATACATCCAGGCCACCTAAGCCCTCGTGCCCATCCGACGAGAAATAAAGATTATCGTCTTCAGCCGCAAATGGAAACATTTCGTTGCCTTCTGTATTAATCTCTTTGCCCATGTTAACGGGCGTTCCCCACTGGCCGTTATTAAATTCAACCACGTAGATATCTGTACCGCCATAGCCGCCCGGCATATCCGACACAAAATACATTTTTGTGTTATCGGCCGAGAAAGCAGGGTGCCCTACCGAGTACTCGCTGCTATTGAACGGCAACTCTTGGATATCTACCCACTTGCCGTTCTTATTCACAGAAGAATACAATTTTAATTTTTTTACCCCATCCGAACTTTTACCAGATTTCCCCTTGCTGGAGTTGTTTCGGGTAAAAACAATATAGTTCTGATCTTTTGTGAACGTCATTGGCCCCTCATGGTATTTCGTATTGAGCGTTCGGCTGAAAATTTCAGCTTTGGTCAACGGCTTCGTTTCAGCAGGTATTTCAGGGCCGTCTATTTTAGCTTCGCTGCCACCACCAAGCACCGCCGAAGTGATCCGTCGGGAAGGATCGGGAGCGCGTAATTGGTTTGTGTCAGGGTGAAAATAAAGGTCTAGAAATGGCGTTTGGTTCCAGTTAAAAACTCGCTTTATGGCGCCCGACTCGTCGCGTGCCGACACAAATACTAAGCCTCCCTTATAATACATTGGGCTAAAATCGGCCTGGCGAGAATTGATAGGAAGATCATACAAACGGTACGATGATGAATCCTGGTAAAAGCGACTCATATCCATATACGATACGGTAAAACGACGTCCTCGCAGATCCTGGCCCTGTTTTTCGCCATACTGACTATACATTTTCTGCGAATCGCGGTATTTACCATTAGCCGCCAGCGACTGTGCGTAGTATAAATAAACCTCGCTGTCTAAGTCGGTATATGATTTTATGAGGTCGCCGTAAACGCGTTCGGCATTGCGGGTGTCCTGTAATTTGCGATAGCTATAACCGAGTTTAATCATAGCATCTCGCGTTTCGGCAGGGTCTTTCTTTTTGTCGGCCCGCAAAAATTCCTCGTACGCCCGCACCGCGCTGACATAACTAAGGTTGTCAAATTGCTTGTTAGCCGCTCGTAGCCGCGCGCTTTGTGCCTGAACGGTCAGGCTCCAGAAGGCCAGTCCTGCAAGTAGCAAGACACGTACAATTCGGTTCATGGATATTAATGAGTTAAATACTTTTTGGGCTCGTCCAAAACCTATCAAATAGAATGCCAACTTTTTAAAATCCTTTATCCATTATAGTGAAACGCTAGAGTATATTCCGTTAATACCCTTAAAAATACAATTCTTCTGGCTTCCCTAACGAAACAAAACGCACAATTCGCTTGGTTTCGCTATTCACACGAAAATTATGAGCGATCCGGCGACCAATAACCCAGGCAATCTGGTTGCCCGATAATAGCACCGTTGTTTGTTCGCGCTCAGAGCGGCTTAGTTTCAAATCGTTCAATAAATCGCTGACTAACTTATGCCCATTTAGTCCTAATGGTCGAAAACGGTCACCCTGTTTCCAAAGCCGGATGGTTAGTGGAAAAACCAACCGGTCAGCATCCAAGCAAGCGATGTGCGGATTTGTTGGTAAGTTGAAATTGGCTGGTTTATCAAATAAGTCAATGGTTAGAGCAAATTGACCCGCTATATCTATTGGCGCATTAGGCCAGTCGGTCAACGTAATTTCGTAGTTGGTTTGTGTTGGCAAAGGTTTGAGAAGCAAACCGGCCCGTTCGTGGGTCAGCCGGTGCGTGGCTGACAGAAATATCTGTCCAACTTCTTTTGTCAAGGATTCTGCTATCTGTTTGGCTTGATCGGCCGTAAAGCCAACTGGTTTTAACCATTCCATCAGTCGAAAGACCAGTTCGGGCAAGGCAAGCAATTTGGCGGTTGGCAGCCATGTGCCTGCTCCGTGCGGTTCAGCAACGGACTGCCAGGAGCGATCAAGTTCTGTGCGCATTAGGACTTCGGCCGCTCGTAATCGCTCAACCGTATGGGGTAATGTTTGCCACAAGCCCGGATTTAGATTATTCAGCACGGGTACAACGTGATGACGTATTCGGTTGCGGGCATATTTGTCGTCAATGTTAGAACTGTCCTCCCGGTACAACAGGCTATTTTCTGTCGCATATGCCGCAATCTGGTCGCGCGTGGCAAACAACAGGGGTCTAACAATATTGTTCTGCCCAGCCGAAATACCATGCAAACCGGCCAAACCTGTACCACGCGTTATGTTGAGCAGTAGTGTTTCAAGCACATCATTTTTATGATGTGCTGTTGCGACGCAAGCGTACGAATTTTCCCGAATCAGTTGAGCGAACCAATCATATCGGAGGTCACGAGCGGCCATTTGAATAGAAATACCCCGCTCGCTGGCAACAGCCGCTGTATTAAAATGGATTAGGTGAAACGGAACCCCATAATCATCCGCCTTGTTTTTAACGAAAATAGCATCAGCGTCGGACTCGGCTCCGCGTAAACCAAAGTTAACATGAGCGATAGCAAACGGTTGACCGGATCGGTGAAATAGCTCCGCCATCACAACCGAATCTACCCCACCACTAACGGCCAGCAGTACTTGTTCTGTTGGTCTGACGAGTAGATTGTCGTTAATAAATCCTAAAAATTCTACATCAACCATTTGGAGTCGGCCCTAAGCCGTAGTTTTGTCACCATGATTCGTTTGCTTGCCCATTTTCTTGTCACTTTCGTTCTGCTTTGTTCACTCCTTGTGTCAGCCGATTCGTTGGCGCAGGTTGGGTCGCCATCGTCTGGTCGCCCGCCAATGCCTGGCGCTACAGTCGAAAAAGTTGAGTTATTGCCAGGCTCTGATAGTTTGGTGGGAATGAACGTTCCGGGTCAAGTTGTTCGGAAAATATACAACAACGTCCGGTTTCGGCAAAAAGGGGTCCTGATGTATTGCGACCTTGCCATTCAGAATGCAACGACCAACGTTATTGAAGCTTACGGTAATGTTCAAATCATTCAGGGCGATACCATTACGGTTCGGGGTGATACTATGTTTTATTACGGCAACACCCGCCAGGCTAATTTACGTGGTCATGTAAGTTTGCGTGATCGCAAGATGACCTTGACAACCGCCCAACTCGACTACGATATGTTGTCGGGCATTGCACATTACCCAACTCCCGGCCGAATTATCGACAAAGAAAACGTACTTACCAGTCGCGAAGGGTATTATAACACCCGCACGAAGCTATTTACGTTTAGTCAGAATGTTCGTTTGGTAAACCCCAAAGGTACGCTTACAGCCGATTCACTGCTGTATAATTCCTTAACCCGGCTCGCCATTTTTCAGGGACCAACGCGCATTACGAACAAAGACGGCGTGCTGACAGCAATTGAAGGCCAATACAATACAACCTCGGGTATTTCAAATTTTCAACGCCGGGCAACGGTGGAGACACCAAAATATCGGCTGACGGGTGATTCGCTCTATTACGATAATCTTTCAGAACTCGGCATTGCCAAAGGCAACGTTATTATGGTTGCCAAAGATCGTAAAGCCGTTATTACCGGCGACCATGTGCGGTACAATGGCAAAGCGGGTATTTCGCGCGTAACGGGCCATGCCGTTGCCAAAAGCCTCGCCAACGAAACCACAAAAGATACGCTCTATTTACGGGCCGACACGCTATTTTCCTTCGATAATAAGCTAACGAATACCCGCCGATTACTCGGTCAAAAAAACGTATTTCTTTACAAATCGGACTTGCAGAGCAAATGCGATTCACTCATTTATGACATGATTGATTCGACCATTTATTTTTTCAAAAAACCCATTGTCTGGAGTCAGAATAAATACCAGATGGAAGCTGATTCTATGCGGGCAGTGCTTAAAAATAACAGAATACATACGCTGTTTCTCAAAACAAAATCATTCGTTATTTCGCTCGATACACTTAAGAATTATAACCAAATAAAAGGGCGCACAGTAACCGCTTATTTTGCAACAAAAATCGTATCGACAACGGTCACGGATCCTGATGCACAAGGATCAGCAACTGGAAAAACGCTTCATTCTACCTCAGCCGTTGCAACGAATACTCAGCCCAAACGCGTATTGACTAACAAAAGCGGGGCACCCGTTTCAACCACCGTTCTGGCTCAGGAGCAAACTGTTCTCGATCGGGTTTTGGTGGAAGGAAATGGCCAGAGTATTTATTACGCTGTTGACGAAAAGAATAAATTGATTGGGCTGAACCATGTTGAATCCAGCCGAATGCACATTGAATTTAGCGACAACAAAGTTGGTCGAATTCGATTTTATGGACACCCCGATTCGCAACTTATACCGCCTAAAGAATTGACAGAAGATGCTCAACAACTTGACGGTTTTCGTTGGCGTGAAGCAGAAAAACCAACAAAGAGACAAGTTTTATGGCTCGAAATGCCTCCGGTAGAACAGCCATTAATTAGAAAACCATTAAAAAATAAGGCAATAATTAAACCTTTGGCTCAAAAATTGGTTCAAAAAGGTAATAATTGATTCTTTTAACAATTTTTTAGACAACCGCCCGTTGACTTTGTCTTTTAAGATGAATAGGTTTGTGGTGAATACATGTGTACATGAGGTAGACTTACATGAAACAAACTATACTTATTGGTTTATTGATGGGCTTGCTAACGGCAACAATCCCGCTTCAGGCGCAGGTCGCCCAGCGAGATTCTGATGCCCGAAAAGGCAGCCGACTCGAACTGGGTCGTAGCTCATCGGTACGCAAAACAACAACTCCGAGCCTGCCATCACAGCGGTTTTCAATTGCCCCAAACCCGACCTTGTCAGGACTTGACCGATCTATGACGCTGAACAAAAACAGCGCTATTAATGAACATTATCGTTCGTTGCTGATGACGCGTACAGGCACAAAGTCAACGGTAGCTACAGAAAGTACGCTAGCGGTTGAAAGTGCAGCACGCTCAGCAGCGCCAACCCAGGAAGGGAAAGCTGAAAACAGGCTATACAACCACGAAAAACTGTGGGTTTCTAACGCTTATCCGAACCCAGCCGACGATGTTGCCGAAGTCGACTATCAGTTTAGTGGTGCCGGTGAGGCTAAATTAGTTTTACTTAATGTGTTGGGTACGCCCATTGCCGAATATGAACTCGAACGGAATGATCGTAAAGTTCGCATTGGCACCCGCCTGCTGGATACTGGCTATTATCTTTACCAGCTTTCGGTCGATGGCAAAAAAGTTGCGACAAAACGACTTCTTGTCCGCCACCAGTAAGTTGAGGGTTATTTGTTAAAATAGCCTAAACTACGTCAGTAAATTATCATTTTCAGCACTATGCCGGGCTCCATCGTCGTTAAAACGGTGTAGCCTTTATTTTTTTTGTATCTTTGCAAACATATGCAACACCGTCATATTGGTAAGATTCTGTTAGGAGTTTGGGTAGCGTTTTTGCTTAGCTCATGCAGCCCGTTTTCAAAATTGCAGAAAAGTGGGAATGATGACGCAAAGTACAAAGGTGCCATTCAGTACTATCAAAAAGGGGACTGGTATCGTGCTGGTTTATTATTTGAGGAGTTGATCCCAGTACTAAAAGGTAGTACGGAGTCAGAAATGGCCCAGTTCTATTACGCACAAACGCAGTACCACCAACAGCAATATTTGCTTAGCGCCACTTTATTTAAGAAGTTCTACGAGACATTTGCGCGTTCAGATTACGCTCAGGAGGCCATGTACATGTACGCCTACTCCTTGTATAAAGATACGCCCTCGTTTAATCTGGACCAGTCGAATACGCTGACAGCTACGTCAGCTCTCCAGGATTTTGTGAACGCCTACCCCGACAGCAAGTACAAAGAGGAATCCACCAAGCTAATTCTGGAACTGCGGGGAAAACTCGAACGGAAAGCCTACGAGAAAGCCAAATTATATTTCAAAACGAGTGGTTTTAACATTGCTTCCTACAAATCGGCAGTTATTTCAATTAATAACTTTCAAAAGGAATTTCCTGATTCTGAGTACAATGAAGAACTGGCATTTCTGAAAGTCGATGCTGAGTTTAGCCTGGCGCAGAACAGCCTGGAAACGAAGCAAAAGGAACGTTATCTGGAAGCGATCAGTTATCATCAGGTGTTTGTGGATAAATATCCCAAAAGTCAATTACTGAAGCAGTCTGAGAAAATGTATGAAACCAGCCAGAAGGAAATTGATCGTCTGGATAAGCTGGAGCAGGAACGAGAAAAAGAACGAGAACGACTAAAAGAAGCCAATCGCCCGGCAAAGGTGACGGCAGCAAATTAATATAGTTTATAGTTAACTAAATACATGGCAACAAATCCGTCTATCATTACCCGCAATAGCGACAAGATTGCGATTCAAACCGGAAATCTGTATGAATCGGTTTCGATTATTTCGAAACGTGCCCGGCAGATCGCGACAAAAAACAAGGAAGAATTGAGCAACAAATTGTCGGAATTTGTTTCGGCAGTTGACAACCTCGAAGAAGTCTTTGAAAACCGCGAACAAATCGAAATTTCGAAGTTCTACGAACGGATGCCAAAGCCAACTTCTATTGCTATAGATGAGTTTCTGGAAGGTAAAGTGTACTGGCGTTATAACGACGAAGACGCTCAGCCGTAAGGCCAGGTGTTTAGTTTTGTCAAGAACCGCATGGTATTCGCCGTGCGGTTCTTGGTGTTTTAATAGTTTATTTTTTAACATACACTAGCGTAAAACCAGTGTATTTTATTCCTTAACAAGCTAATGTCGGTAGCGGGCAAACGAATTCTTCTGGGCGTCACAGGCAGTATCTCGGCTTATAAAGCGGCACTTTTGGTTCGGCTTCTGGTAAAAGCTGGTGCCGAAGTGCAGGTAGTTATGACGGAGTCGGCACAGATGTTTATCACGCCCCTGACGTTGAGTACACTGTCGAAGCGGCCCGTATTATCGACTTTTGTCAATACAGAAACCGACCGTCCTGGCGATGGAAACTGGAATAATCACGTTGAGCTGGGCCTATGGGCCAACGCCATTGTGATTGCTCCCGCATCGGCACACACACTGGCGCGTTGCGCGACTGGCTTCTGCGATGATTTACTTTCGGCTGTTTATCTGTCGGCCCGCTGCCCGGTCTTTTTTGCACCGGCCATGGACGTCGATATGTACCACCATCCGACTACAACTGAAAACCTTCGCCGACTTGACTCGTTTGGCAATCACATTATCCGGGCCGAGCATGGCGAGTTGGCGAGTGGCTTAGTTGGCGAAGGACGATTGGCCGAACCGGAAAAAATCGTACAAATTCTTGATGCGTTCTGGGCCGAAAGCAGTAACCAATATCTGCTATTGGGCAAGAAAATAGTAATAACGGCAGGACCAACTCAGGAAGCAATCGACCCGGTGCGTTACATTAGTAATCATTCGACGGGTAAAATGGGTTATGCTATTGCCAGGGCTTTTGCACAGGCTGGTGCCGATGTTACTTTAGTGAGTGGACCAACGGCTTTGCCGCTCCCCGCTCCTACTGTTCAGCGTATTAATGTCCGCTCAGCGCAGGAAATGTTTGAGGCTACAGAAGCGGCTTTTGTTGATGCTGACATTGTTGTGTTGAGTGCTGCCGTTGCCGATTATACACCCGCTCACCCCGCCGATCGAAAAATTAAAAAGAAAGAATCCGTTTTTTCGCTTGAGTTAATCAAGACCATCGACATTGCCGCTACGCTGGGCGCTCATAAACAACCGGGTCAGTTGCTGATGGGATTTGCCCTCGAAACTGACAATGAGCACGAGAATGCATTGAAAAAACTTTACGCTAAGAATTTAGACTGGATTGTGTTAAATTCACTTCGTGATTCAGGAGCAGGTTTTGGGCACGACACGAATAAAATTACCGTTATTGATAAAGAGGAACGAACTTATGAATTTGCCCTTAAATCGAAAGATGATGTGGCACAGGATTTGGTGAATTTAGTCGTAAAATCGCTCTGAGATACAAGCGATTACACAGCATCAGCAAGAATGAGAACGATACAAATTTTACTGGTACTAAGTTGCTTGATAGGGTCAGCGCGGGCACAGGAGCTGAACTGTCAGGTAACAATCAATTCTGATCAGTTATTTGCGCAGCAAAAAACCGATTTCTCGTATGTCAATCAGTTAAAAGGTATCATCACCGAGTTCATGAATAATCGGCGCTGGAGCAACGACCAGTTTGCGGTTACGGAACGAATCAACTGCTCGATAAATATCAATCTGCTGAAATCGTTGACGCAGGGAGTTTTTGAAGCGACCGCGCAAATCATCGTGACGCGTCCGGTATACGGAACAAATTACGAGACAACCACCTTTAGTTATGTTGATCGGGCTTTTAACTTCGTGTATCTGCCAACGACACCCGTTTATTTTCGGGAAAACCAGTTTTCAGACGACCTTACTTCCATGCTGGCCTTCTATGCCAATGTGATTTTAGCGGTCGATTATGACACATTCAGTAAGCAGGGTGGCAATCCGTATGTGCAACGTGCTTATTCTATTACAAACCTGGCTCAGCAAGGATCACCTAATGGAGCCTGGCAAAATGGTGGCGACCGTCGAAATCGGTACTGGCTCATCGAAAATATGCAAAATCAGCAGTTGATTCCTTTCCGGGATGGAGTATATACCTACCACCGACTGGGATTAGATGTATTTGCCGCTAACCCGGTGCAGGTACGCAAACAAATGCTTACTTTGCTGACAACCATCCGTACCATTGGTTTGCAACTGCCTAACTCCGTGTTAATCAATTCGTTTTTCGACGCCAAATCGCTGGAGATCTATAATATACTTTATGAGGGAACGCCAGCCGAACGCAAACAAGCCTTCGACTTACTTTCCTTCCTGGACCCCGCCAAAACCGAAAACTACCGAAAATTAATACAGTGAGCAGTTACTAGTAGGTAATTTTGCGCTTATTCACTGTTCACAGCTAACTATTCGCTGATTTTGCTTTCGCATTTACTCATAAAAAATTACGCGCTGATTGACGAACTCGAACTGTCGCCCGATCGTGAGCTCAATATTGTTACGGGCGAAACAGGGGCAGGAAAGTCAATTATACTGGGGGCTATCGGGTTGCTGCTTGGCAACCGGGCCGATACGCGCGTTTTGTATAATCCCGAACAGAAATGTGTTATCGAAGGGATATTCGGTGTATCCGGCTATCGTATCGAGCGAATTTTTGACGAAGAAGAATTAGATTATTCCGATACCTGCATTGTTCGTCGTGAAATCGGCGTAAGCGGCAAATCGCGTGCGTTTGTCAACGACACACCCGTTAATCTGGAAACGCTTCGGCGTATAACGAGCCAGATGATGGATATTCACTCGCAGCATGATTCGGTATTGCTTGGCTCGAATGAATATCAGTTGGAAATTGTAGATACATACGCCCAAAACGAAGAACGTATACGCGCTTATCGCCTTGATTATCAGAGTTACCGGGCAAAAAAAACGCACTATGATCAGTTGCAGAATGAGGCTTCGGCCATGCGCAAAGAGTTTAACTACAATAATTTTTTGTACGAAGAATTAGTCAAAGCGCAACTGCAATCCAACGAACAGGAAACTCTTGAGCAGGAGTTGACGATTCTCGAAAATGCCGAAGATATTAAGGAACGCTTGCAGGTGGCGTATGAATACTTGGATAATACGGAGCAATCGGTTATTGATTTCTTAAAAGGAACAGTCAGTAACCTAACCTATATCAGCAAGTTATCAAATCAATATGAGCAATTGCAGCAACGGGCACAAAGCAGCCTGATTGAATTACGTGACTTAGCCGACGAAATTAGTGTTGAGCAGGGCCGCGTTGAAATAGATGACACCCGCGCCGAAACCATCCGGGAACGGCTGAATCTACTGTATCAGCTTCAAACCAAACATCAGGTTAAAGGGGTGGAGGAACTGATTGCATTACGTAATGAACTTGGCCAGAAAGTGAGTAAAGTGCTTAATCTGGACGATGCATTGACCGATGCCAAAGCGCAGGCAGAAGCTGCCCGTGCGCAACTCCAAACCAGTGCCGATGCTTTATCGGATTCCCGAAAACTGGTTATTCAACCGATTGAATCCGAGATTGGTCACTTGTTAAACGACCTCGGTATGCCAAATGCATCCCTAAAAATACAGGCTGAACTTGGCAAACCAACCCCAACCGGTGTAGACACGATTTCATTTTTATTCAGCGCAAATAAAGGCGTTAAACCGCAACAGTTAAAAAATGTAGCGTCTGGTGGTGAATTCTCGCGATTGATGATGGCGATTAAATACATTTTGGCCAGCAAACGATCACTACCCACGATTGTTTTCGATGAAATTGACGCGGGAGTTTCGGGTGAGATTGCCATTAAAATGGGAAACATGATGCGCGATATGGCCCATAGCCACCAGATTATTGCCATTACACATCTTCATCAAATAGCTGGTCAAGGCACAGCACACTATTTCGTTTACAAAGACCATTCGGCCGCTAAAACCGTTAGTCGTATTAAAAAACTAACGCTGGACGAGCGAATCAACGAAATTGCGCAGATGATTGGGGGCAACAATCCATCGGCCAGTGCGCTCAAAAATGCGCGCGAAATTCTAAAACAACGTGCTGCCTCAACCACAAAATGATATTCGATAGAAAGCTGTCTTATCGAATACCCCATTTTAAATACATCCTTTTTTATGCATAAATTTATTTTTTCCATTACCGGGCTCCTTCTGGTCTCCGGAACTTTTTGGGCTTGCAATTCGGGGGAAGACAGTATTAAAGAGACCGAAAACGAAGTGTTTGCCATTCATGATGAAGTAATGCCAAAAATTGATGACATCATGAAACTGCGGAAGCAGTTGAAGTTGCGCATCACATCGCTCGACAGTTTGAAAGCAAGTGGTTCGGCAGCAGCTACGCTTCGCACCGCTGAAGAACGGGAACAGGCCAGTCGCTTAAGCCGTAACCTGACTGTTGCCGATAGTCTTATGATGGACTGGATGAGCCGTTATAATGGTGATACACTCACTAAATTATCATCCGATGATGCCCTTCGTTATTTAAATGGGCAAAAAGATCAAATCACCGATGTCAAAACAAAAGTCACTACCAGTATTGAGCAGGCTCACCAGTTTTTGGGCAAAAAGTAAGGAGTATCTTCTATTAATTGGCTTATTATCAACCGTACCAGGTTGTGGAACAGGGGCTGATAAGCTCCCTATTCTGGGTCAGCGGGAAGCCGTTACGAAACTAGTTGACGGCAAATCGGTGACCGATTCCGTCTATCAGTCGATCCCCGATTTCAAATTTATAAGTCAGTACGGCGACACCGTTACAGCGAAAACCCTCGATAATAAAATATACGTTGCCGATTTTTTCTTTACCAGTTGCCCAACGATTTGCCCTAAGATGAAGGTGCAGTTGAAACGGGTTTATGAAAGATTTAAGGGAAATGCGGATGTAATGCTGCTTTCGCACACTATTGATCCTGCTCATGATTCAGTGGCGGTGCTGAAGGAGTTTGCGCAAAATCTCGGCGTTACAGGTCAGCAATGGCTTTTTGTAACAGGAGATCGCGACAAAATTTATGACATTGGCCAAAACAGCTACATGGTTACCGCTCAGGCCGATTCGACAGCGCCGGGGGGTGTTGTCCATAGTGGTGCGTTTATTCTGGTCGATAAAGCCAAACATATTCGCGGTATTTACGATGGCACTACCGAAGCCGGTGTCGACAAATTAATGAACGATATGGATCGGCTTCTAGCTGAATATAAATTATGATACGCCTAACCGTTTTTTTTGTTGCCTGTGTTGTTTTGGCAAGCGTTAGTTCATGCCAGAGCGACGAAGAAATTAAGCGGGAACGATATATTACAGAAGGTATTTTGGTTTTTAAAAACAACTGTGCCAATTGCCATCAAAACAAGGGAGAAGGGTTGGCCGCCTTGTATCCACCAATCGCTAAATCGGATTATTTGGCGGATAAAAAGAGCGTGATTTGTTTGATTCGGTATGGGCAAAAGGGGCCAATCGTTGTTAATGGTAAACATTATAATCGACCCATGCCTGCACAGCCGCAACTCAGCGATCTGGAAGTGGCCGAATTAATTACCTATATCTATAATGAATGGGGCGGAGAAACGAAGTTGACAGGCGTTAAAACTGTCACGCCAATTCTTGACCAGTGTAAAAAGTAAGTGGCGGCAGATTTGAGAATCTGCCGCCACTTACTTTTTAAATTCCGCCTTCCATATTGAAAATACCGGTTGGCTTACGGATAGAATATTGCGAGAAGTCCTGATTAGCATCTAAGCCAATTCCATAAAGTTTTTCGCCTGTTAACTGGCTTAGAATCGTTACTCGTTTGTCGGTAAATACTTTCTTTGTTTGCGGCTTCCAGTTCAACTCTGGCGTGAGGAGTTTCTCTTGTTTTTGCTTGTTCACAACGACCACATTGCCCATAACAACGTATACGTCTTTGGCTTTGTCATAGCGGCCCGAATCAGATCGGATGGTCGTTATTTCTTCACCCGTTGGGCTATAAAAAACAATATTGACAGGTTTTGGGTAACGTCGGTCATCATTGATATACCGAAATTGCTTTGCCGTTGTCAGCTTAACTTTTAGTTTGGCCGCTTCACTATACAATAGCTTCACGTCATTGATTTCCTCAATTGGGCCACTGTAAGGTTCTACTTTTTTGGGCTGTTTAGGTTTTTCACAAGCGGTCAAAACGAATAATGAGATAAGAACTGGTCCGCAGATAAATAAAGAATGCATAAAGGTTCGAAGATGCTGTACACATTCGTAAAGCCAACCGTTTCTGTTATTCTTCACCCGACACGTTTCACTCATTACTCTACAGTAAATTAATCAACAACTTGCTTGCGGAACCACCAGTCATTAAGTGAGAATCCAAGTCCTATACGTACATATTGTTCTTTAATCTGCGTGCCGCTCAATACACCTCGCTGCCCACCTACGAGCGATAACGTTACGTGGTTAACAAAATAAGCGCCCAACGGTATCGATAGCCCCAGGCTACCATTGATATCGGTAAGTTGCGTTCCGTTGTTTAGATAGGGTAACCGATTGTACTGGAAACCAGCTCGGTATGTAATCAAATCACGATAACGGCTCGACGTAGGTTTTGGCGTATATTCAAGACCTGTTGCAACGGTCATCCCGTCGGCCAGACTCCCCGGTTTATTCTCCGTGGTGCGATACTGGCTCCACTTCTGAAAGCCCACATCTACTCCAACGGTAAGTGTGTTACCCTTTTCGAGGCTAACCCCAAAGTGCATTTGCTGGGGCAATGTTGCCTGTGCATTGGAATTGAGTCGTAGTGTATCTGGTGCTGTAATAGCTTGACCGGCCAATGTAGTCTGCTGATATATGTCGGTTTGGGTCGCATTAATACGCATTTGAGGATCGTAGGTAGCTCCCAAATTGAGCGTCCACGTTTCGCTCAGTTTGGGTCGCCAGGCAGCGCCCAATTTAAAAACGACGTCACTGTAGTTTGTTCGATTTAAATGAGTTACGAGCAAATCAGTAGTGCTGACAATGGCCCGTGCGTCCGACGAATTAGTGATGTTGCCAAATAGGAAGGAAGCCTCTACGCCCGCATAAATATTCTTTGTAACACGTACCCCATTGGCAAACGTCACTTTATTCAATCCGCCCCGGCCCGTATAATTATATTGTGCGTAATAAGGGGAGCCCGGCACAGACTCGAACTTCTGAATATTGTAATTTACGTAGGTGTACGGTTTCAGGCTCAACGACACATTCCAGCGCGAGTTAGCCGGAAAAGACAAGGCTAAGTACCCTAGATTACCAGCAAAATTGCTTTGGCTTTTTAGTACATTGCTGATGTTCTGACTAATATTTTTCGACTGGCCAATTAAGCCTACTTCAAAGACGGTAAACCGCGTTCGACGAGCCAGCAAGGCGGGGTTTTGTAAATTCAGGTAGAAGGAACTGGCGTTACTGACGCCTACATCGCCCATCCCCATATTGGTTACGTTCCCCTGTCCGTATAATTCTCCGATGCCTAAGGCCGAATAGGGTGAGTTACCCAATCCTTGCGCCAATACCATCGGCGATGTCGCGGCAACAGCCAGCAAACTATGCGTTAACGTCTGGCGTATTCGCTTGTAAATTCTCAACATTATAGCGTAAAATTCGATTCAATCCAATCAGCACCAATTCAGATACCACAAATATCGGGGGTTTAAGACGACTTTCAAAGGAAGATGCATCGCCCCCGCACACCAACACCACAATACCCGGTCGTTCCCGGCGATAGTTTTCGATTATTCCATTCATCTCATAGGCCAATCCGTTCAGTACGCCACTTTGCATAGCGTGCTGTGTATTCTTACCCGTCAGAGCAGGCCAGGCGTTCCCTAAATCTGTGGGAATCTCAACTAGCGGCAATCGGGCTGTTTGCTCGTGCATCGCCCGAAAGCGCATTCGTACCCCCGGTGAAATCAGGCCGCCCTGAAATACAGCATCGCGGTCTACAAAGTCGGCTGTCAGGCAGGTACCTATGTCAAGCACCACACAATCCTGATTCGGAAATAGTGTGATAGCCCCTACGGCAGCAGCCACCCGATCGGCCCCCAGGGTAGCAGGCGTATCATATGCTTTACGTATGGGTACGGACGTTTGATTATCCAATACCCAAAAACCCGTACTCAAATCGCTTAGCTGACTACGAATTTCACTACCGGGGCGACTCGTTGACGAAACCAACACATGAGCTGCCGACCGCTTGGTTAAATCGGCTAGTAAAGCAGCGGGCGAATCATAGCGGCCGATTTCTACTAATTCCGAATTCCTGAACCAGCCCGTTTTCAACCTTGAGTTTCCCCAGTCAATAACCAGGTTCATGGCTGTCGGAAGGCTGGAGTCGTGGGTTTTGGTTTCCATTCGTGTCTGGTGAAATAAACGTATGTTTTGGGTGCAAAATTTGTCATTCTCCTTTGTTTTAAGGATTTTTAACGACACAATAAATTTTGACGGATTTTGAACAAATTTAAAATACTGGAAACATTTATTACTGAATAACGTTATGTTGACAAAGCCGTAACAAAATACTATCTTTGCTGCCATCAATTCGGTCTGCAGATAGTGCTCTTACAAAGCAGCAACCTATAACTACGGCAGACCTCCATTTTCCAAACGTTTTAACAACCACCGCGTCTGGCCCCACCAGGCGGTTGTGTTTGGATTAGGCAAATCACCCCAATTCGTACTTTTGGTTTATTTTCATCACATAATTATTTGATTCAGTTGAGGTTAAATTGGTTAATTAAATCAGTAACCCTACCCTTAGGCCACGAATAGCCTACCAACATGCCCGTCAAAACGGTCATTTCATTCAACAACTCCCAACATTTATCCCTGCCGCCCCAGCGGTTCTTTCAAGGTTTATTGCTAACCTGACCTTTATGTACAACAAGGAAGACTTAAGTCTGAAACTCGTTTCGGAACTTCAACCCATTGCCGCCGAGTTCGGCATTCGTGATACAACTAAGTATACCAAAGAAAAACTTATCCTGAAAATATTAGGCGAACAGGCCGTCCGGCCTGGCCCCGAAAGCGCTGAAGCATCGGCACCCGTTGAGGAAGTCCCCCGGCGTGGACGACGGACAAAACCGGTTACCGCAACCGAGGCAGAGCCAGTAAGCTTGCCGGTAGAAAGCGTAACGACAACACCATTGCCTGTTCCAACTCCAGATACCATCCGGCCTCGCCCGCGCGGTCGGCGTGAAGTTATTGCTGAACCCGGTGCCGAGGCTGAACAACCTGTCGTCATGGCAGACAACACGGTTTCTTCACCCCAGGAAAGCGACACGCCAATTACCGAATCGACACCAGCGCCCGTAGTTAATAATAGTGCCCCTATTGAACCAGTTGTAGAGACCGCACCGGCAGCATCGACTGATCAGCAGCCATTGCCGCAGCCACGTGAAAATCGCGACCGCACAATTAATCCTGCCAATCCGGGACAGCGTAATAACTCGTTCAATCAACCGATTCGCAATCGTAACGACGGTGATGGAACATCGACACCAGTCGATCGGAATCTTCGGACGAATAATCCCCGGAATGACCGGAACGGTCGGCCAGACAATAATCAGCAGCGTAACCAACGTCCGGAAAGTACACAACCAGGGCCACGCGACGCACGACCCCGTTTCGACGCAAACCGCGACCGCAACGATGGACCACGTGACAATAACCAACGACGCGACCAGCGTCCACGTACACAACGGGTTGTAACCGACGAAGCGGGACTGAACTATGGCGGACAAGCTGATGAAGAATTTGTTACACCAACCGTTGTAACCGAAGACAATGCGGCTAACATGCAGTCGGCAGGTGAACCAGCATCGGCTAATTCAACGACGACCGTTGATACGTCTGGTGCTCCGGCCGAAACCCAGGAAGGGCAACAGCCTCAACCTGAGTCAGACCAATCAGATCAGCCTGGCCAGTCAGATCAACCAGCCCAACCACAAGCTTCTCGGGAGGCACAGGAGTACCAGAATCGCATTCGTCGGCAGTATAATCAGCACATTCGCGAATTCGACGGAATTATTGACAACGAGGGTGTTCTGGAAATTATGCAGGATGGCGGCTACGGCTTCCTGCGCTCAGCCGATTACAACTATCTAGCCAGTCCTGATGATATTTATGTATCGCCGTCACAGATCAAACTATTTGGGCTGAAAACCGGCGATACCGTACGTGGAGCGATCCGCCCGCCGAAAGAAGGCGAGAAATACTTTGCTCTGTTACGCGTTTCGACGGTAAACGGTAAAACGACGGAGGAAATACGCGACCGGATTCCGTTTGAGTATCTGACTCCCCTTTTCCCTGAAGAACAACTTCATCTCAGCAATCGTCCCGAAAATTATTCGTCGCGGGTGCTGGATTTGTTCGCTCCTATCGGTAAAGGTCAGCGTGGTATGATTGTCGCTCAGCCTAAAACGGGTAAAACAGTACTGCTGAAGGAAATCGCCAACGCCATCACCAAGAATCACCCGGAGGTGTATCTAATCGTGCTGCTGATTGACGAACGCCCTGAGGAAGTAACCGACATGGCCCGCAGCGTGAACGCCGAAGTTATTTCGTCAACGTTTGATGAGCAGGCCGACCGGCACGTGAAGGTATCAAGCATGGTGCTTGAAAAAGCTAAACGGATGGTCGAATGTGGTCACGATGTAGTAATCCTATTAGATTCTATTACACGTTTAGCCAGAGCGTACAACACGGTTGTTCCATCGTCGGGCAAGATTCTGTCAGGTGGTGTGGATGCTAACGCCCTGCACAGACCGAAGCGGTTCTTTGGTGCCGCCCGGAATGTTGAGAATGGTGGTTCACTGACCATTATCGCCACTGCCCTGATTGATACCGGCTCGAAAATGGACGAAGTTATCTTTGAAGAATTCAAAGGAACGGGTAATATGGAACTTCAATTGGATCGAAAACTGGCCAATAAGCGGGTTTATCCGGCTATAGATGTTATGGCATCGGGTACGCGTCGGGAAGATCTGTTGTTAGACAAAGAAACACTACAACGCGTCTGGATTTTGCGCAAACACATGGCCGATATGAACCCGATGGAAGGCATGGACTTCTTATTGGGCCATATGAAAGGCACCAGAACGAACGAAGAATTCCTGACATCCATGAACCGATAACAGGTAAAATAATTTAATGGATTAACCACAAAGAGCACGGAGAATACTCCGTGCTCTTTGTGGTTAATCCATTTTTAGTGGTTGAAAACCTGTCTATCAAAACGTAACTTGCATAAAAGTAAGATTAATTATGAGAGACCTAATTCAATATGCTATCCCCGGCTTTGTTATCCTGCTGGTTGCAGAAGTAATTGTAACGGCGATTCAGCACAAAGACTATTACCATACAAAAGATACAGCCAGTAGTCTGGCAATGGGTATTGGAAATGTAATTGTTGGAT
Organism: Spirosoma sp.; assembly: GCA_964263725.1. GTDB lineage: Bacteria > Bacteroidota > Bacteroidia > Cytophagales > Spirosomataceae > Spirosoma. Next base: position 18,355 of record CAXVWN010000068.1, on the reverse strand, counting down.
TTGTCGGGAAGGCCATCGTCTTCGGGACACTCTCATTAATTTATCAATTCCGCCTGTTTACGGTTGATATGACGCAGTGGTGGGCCTGGGTAATTCTGTTTTTCGCCGATGACTTCAGCTATTACTGGTTTCATCGAATTAGCCATAGCAGCCGGTATTTTTGGGCCTCACACGTTGTCCATCACTCCTCCATGAAGTATAATCTCGGCACGGCGCTCCGACAAACGTGGACGGGTAATATAACGGGCGCCTTTATTTTCTGGCTCTGGCTCCCTTTAGTTGGTTTTTCTCCGGTAGCCGTTATGACCATGCAATCTATCAGCCTGTTATACCAATTTTGGATTCATACCGAGCATATCAATAAGTTTCCGGCACCCATTGAATTTATTTTTAATACGCCTTCGCATCACCGTGTGCATCACGGCTCAGATCTGGATTATTTAGATAAAAATCATGCGGGTGTCCTTGTTATATGGGATCGTATGTTTGGCACCTTCGCATTGGAAAACAACCGACCTACCTACGGCCTGACCACCAATATCAACTCACACAATCCAGTGCGGATTGCTTTCCACGAATGGATCGCTATTGGACAGGATATACGTCGGGCTCCCTCACTCCGGACCGCGCTCGGTTACGTTTTTGGGCCGCCGGGCTGGAGCCACGATGGCTCTCGAAAAACGACCAAACAACTACGTGAGAAACAGAATGAAATCGCAGAACATGTATAGCATTTTTCAATTTCATAAACTGGTTGCTGTGCTGTCAGATTCTCAAATCTGACAGCACAGCAACCAGTTTATGCTCTCCTTCCCATTATTAATCCTGATAAAATTTATGAGTCTTTTTAGTAAAAGAGGAATCCACTTATTTTTGTTTTTCCTGTTCAATTTTGTTTCCATCAGCGCGGCACAAAGCAAGGCCTCTAAATTCAATGTAATTGCTTTTTACACCGCCAAAAATGATAAAGCCCATATTAGTTTTGTGCATGAAGCCAATAAATGGTTTTCTAAAATGGCAATCAAAAATAACTTTACGTACGACTCTACAGCTAATTGGAATAACCTCACGGCCAAATTTTTATCACACTATCAAGTTGTAATTTTTTTAGATACCCGACCCGAAGCGCCTGACCAACGGGAAGCATTCAAAAAATACATGGAAAATGGGGGTGCCTGGATGGGGTTTCATTTTGCGGGATTTGCGCTCACGCCCTCAACATATCCGCAGAATTGGGACTGGTATCACGATGAGTTTCTAGGCTCTGGTTCCTACAAAAGCAATACTTGGCGGCCAACGTCGGCTATTTTACGCGTTGAGGACCAAAACCATCCGGCGACAAAGCATCTGTCACAAACGTTCAAATCGGCCCCGAACGAATGGTATAGATGGACAAATGATTTGCGGACCAATCCTAATATAAAGATTCTATTATCAATCGATTCAACAAGTTTTCCCCTTGGCACCGGGCCTAAAGTACATGAGATATGGCACAGTGGTTATTACCCCGTTGTTTGGACTAATAAAAACTACAAAATGCTTTATGTAAATATGGGTCATAATGATATTGATTATGAGAATAAAACGAATAAAGAATTGTCATCCACCTTTGACAGTGACACCCAGAATAAATTAATTATAGACGGTCTTTTGTGGTTAGGCAACGGCAAAAAATAGAAATCTTACTATTATAACATAGAAATGGAGGCCAGATTTATAAATCTGGCCTCCATTTCTATGTTAACAATTATTTTATGGGTGAAGCGGCATTTGAACGGCCTTGGATTCTTTTCGCGCCAGTTCTTTTCGCGCCCGCCGACTATGAATAAGCTCATAGGTAACGGGCAGAATTAACAGCGACAAAACCGTACACGTCATCAATCCGCCAATCATAACGGTAGCCAGCGGCTTCTGTGTTTCAGAACCGATTCCGGTGGAAAGAGCAGCGGGCAATAAACCTAACGAAGCCATCAGGGCCGTCATCACAACAGGTCGAACCCGCGTTAGCGCCCCTTCACGAATAGCCTCGCTAATGGGCAGTTTATTATGCAGGTTTTCTTTGAATCGGTTGATCAGGATAACGCCATCCTGCACCGATACGCCAAACAGGCAAATGAAGCCCACTCCAGCCGAGATGCTAAAATTGATTCCCGTTATCCAGAGAGCCAGCATACCGCCGATAAGCGCGAACGGTACGTTCAGGATAATTAGAGTGGCATCGAGCGCACTGCCGAACGTAAAGAGCAAAATCAGGAAAATAATAGTGATACTTATCGGAACGACTATGGCCAACTGCCGCTCGGCCCGTGTCTGATTCTCGAACTCACCAGCCCAGCGCATCTGAAAGCCATCGGGCAATTTGACCAGTTGTTTCACTCGCTGTTGAGCATCAGCAATGGTACTGCCAAGGTCGCGGTTACGTACCGAGAATTTGATAGCGATAAAGCGGGCGTTGTTTTCGCGATATACAAAAGCCGGACCCGAACGCGTGCTGATATCAGCGAGTTCTTTGAGCGGGATCTTGGAGCCTGACCGCGTTGGCACCATCAAATTTTCAATCAGATCGGGCGAAAAGCGAAACCGTTCATCGTAACGCACTTTAATATCAAACCGCCGTTCGCCCTCGTAAAATTGGGTAACCGTTTTGCCGCCAATAGCCGTTTCAATAATTGATTGGGCTACGTCTGTCGGAACGTTATACCGCGCCATTTTTTGCGGGTCGAGCTGAATACGAAACTCCGGTTGGCCGAGGTTACGAAATACCCCAAGGTCGCTGACACCGGGCACCTTCTTCATCACATTGAACACTTTCGTCGCTTCTTTATCCAGCACATCTAAATCCTGGCCGATAATTTTAATAGCCATTGATCCTTTCACCCCCGAAACGGCTTCTTCAACGTTGTCGGAAATGGGCTGCGAAAAGTTAAACGAAACACCCCGGAAGCGCGCTAATTTCTTTTGCATCTGCGCCACTAACTCCTCTTTCGAAATGTCGTTTCCGGGCCGACGTTCGGTCCAGTCTTCTTTCGGGTAGAGATCCACGAAAAACTCGTTATTGAAAAAGCCCGTCGGGTCAGTACCATCGTTGGGGCGGCCCGTTTGCGAAATGACACCCCGCACCTCCGGAAACTCGGCAAAAATTGCCCGAAACTTTCGGGTATAGGCGTAACTCTCATCCAGCGACACCGAATAAGGCAAGCTGGCCCGGACGTAAATTGACCCTTCATTGAGTTGCGGCAAAAACTCCGACCCAATATGAAACATGAACAGATAAAGAGAAAAGCCCAAGGCACCCAGCGCAATAGCAATGATAGACGCGGGCTTACGAATGGCCCAATTCAGCGCGGGAACATAAACTTTTTCTACTCCCGCTACAATCGGGTTGTGCCGTTCGCGAACGTTCTTGTTCAGCAAAAGGCTACACAATAGCGGAATCAGGGTGAGGCTGACAATGAGCGAGCCGGTTAGGGCAAATCCAATTGTCCAGGCCAATGGGCTAAACAGCTTGCCTTCAACCTTTTGGAAGGTGAAAATTGGCAGCAAGGCCGTTATAATGATGATTTTCGAGGTAAAAATGGACTTGCCCAACTCAGTGGCGTTTTGAGCAATCCAGCTTAGCTTCGAGCGGCTATTGAACTTCATCATGCCCATTTGCCCGGCCTTATGGGCCAGCATCACAAATAGTCCTTCCACCATCACAACGGCCCCGTCGATAATAATACCGAAATCTAAAGCGCCGATACTGAGGAGGTTAGCCGTCATTCCTTTTAGGCGCAGGCAAATAAACGCGAACAACAAAGCCAGTGGAATGACGATGGCAACCGTGAGCGTTGTGCGCCAGTCAGCCAGGAAAATCAGCAGGATAAGCGTGACCAGAAAAATGCCCATCAGCACGTTTTCCCCAACAGTGTGCAGGGTGTAATTATTGAGCGTGGTGCGGTCGTAGAACGTTTTGATTTTGACATCTTTAGGCAAAATCTGATTGTTCAATTCGTCGATTTTAGCTTTCAGCGCCGGAATGACATCGTTCGGATTTTCGCCCTTCCGCATCACCACAATACATTCCACAACGTCGTCCTGCTTGTCGCGGCCAACAATCCCCAAACGGGGTTGGAATGATTCTTTAACCGTCGCAACATCACGTACTTTAATCGGGACACCGTTTACATTGTCGATGATAATACCTGCCACATCATCAGGTTTGGTCAGCAAACCAATGCCCCGCACTACCAGCGCCTGGTTGCCCTGCTTGATAACATCGCCCCCAACGTTGATGTTGCTTTGCTGGATCGCCTGATCCACATCCAACGCCGTAAAGCCATAATTAGCCAGCAACGTCGGGTTCAGACTGACCTCGATAGTTTTTACTTTACCGCCAAAACTAACCACGTCGGCAATGCCCGCCACACTCTTGATCTGTCGCTCGATAACCCAGTCCTGAATGGTTTTTAACTCCGTGATGTCTTTCGTTTTACTCTCGAGCGTGAAGCGATAAATCTCGCCCGTTGGGCCGTAGGGCGGCTCCACTTCGGCACTCACGCCATCGGGGAGGTCAACGCTGGCAATGCGGTTGGCTACGTTGGTCTGGGCCGTAAAATTGTCGACGCCGTCCTCAAAAATCATGGTCACCACCGACAAGCCAAACAACGAAACAGACCGTAATGTGCTCTTGCGCGGCACTGAATTCAGTTCGGTTTCGAGCGGAAGCGTAACGAAACGTTCGACTTCTTCGGCCGATCGACCGGGCCATTGTGTAATAACAACGACGTTGGTATTTGTAACGTCGGGGACTGTCTCGACGGGTGTATTCATAAAAGCAACCACGCCCCCAACTATGATTAGCGCGATGCCGAAAAAGACGGCAAACCGGTTAACCAGGGCAAACGTGATTACACTGCGGATGAATTTGTTCATGTGTTATACAGGGATTAATCCGTTAAATCGTTGTATAACAATAAGCTGCCTTCCGTCACGACAATATCGCCCGGCTTAAGATTGCCGCCAGCCACGAACGCATAACGCGTTGTATTCTTCATCACTTTCACTTCGCGCGCTTCGTATTTGTCTTTCCCAGTCTGCACAATGACGTAATAATGATCGCGGTCGAAGACAACGGCTTTTTGCGGAACCGCCAGCGACTGCCCGCCCCCGGCTGGACTGGCATTCGGCAGGTGTACATGAATTGTAGCGAACATGTCCGGCTTAAGCAACCCATCTTTATTAGGCAGCACAATGCGTACTTTCAGCACCCGCGCCTGCTCATCGAGTACGCTGTTCACATTACTGATGACCCCCTTGAAGGTTTTGTCGGGATAAGCTAATACCTGGATTTCAACGGATTGTCCTTGTTTTATTTCCGGAATGTCCTGTTCATAGACATTGGCCATTATCCAAATTTGCTGAAGGCTGGAAATGGTATAGAGTGGATTTTGATTATCGGCCCGTAAGTCCTGACCGGTGTTCACGTTTTTCTCAACAATATATCCCGCGATGGGTGCTTTCACCGAGAAAAACGGTTGCCCCGTTCCCGCTGTGCTGCCGCCGTAGACCCGTAAAATATTCGACGATTTGCTCAGTTCATCGTCGGCTTTTTTAACATTATTTTTTGCGGTCAGAAAATCCGTTTCCGAGGCAAAACCCGATTTATACTGCGCCGATACATTTTTCAGTTGTTGCTGCGCTACTTCCAGATCCGACTTATCGGCCTGATAATCATTGGTGTAATTCGAAATATCGCCAGAACGAATCAAGGCTAAGTCCTGCCCTTTCTGCACATACGCGCCCAGAGAAGCCGTTGTTTTTTCGACATTACCACTCACAAGAGGAAATACCCGCACCACATTGTCCTGATCGAAGGTAACGGTACCATTCAGGGTCAGCTCATCTTCGGGGTTCATCCGCCGAACCGAATCGGTCAGATAACTGCTACTGGAATCGGCGCTGGACGTTGGTGCTTTATCTGTCTCTTCATTTTTATGCCCGCAGGCAGCCAGCCCCAGGCCAATGAGCAGGGGAATCAACGTCTTTTTCATCAATTAAAAGAATCTTGTGTTGGTGGTATAATTCACTAATTGCTGTGTATTGAAAAGGTTGTTCAGCAAGTTAATGTTATTCAGCTGTGCTTGTTGGTACGTACGAATTTTATCTAAGTAATCCAGCAAACCAATTGTGCGGGCGTTGTAGGCTTTAGTTGCTTCCGCCGAGATATTCTGAATACGGTCCAGATAGCCGTCAGGCCGTAAGCTCAACTGTCCATAATACGTGTTCAGTTTATCGTAGGCGTTCAGCACATCGCTTTGAACGACAGTCTGCTGATTTTCCAGCGCACCCGTCACACTTTTCAGCGTAGTTTCTGCCGACCGAATGGCACCCTGATTACGATTGCGGACCGGCAAGTCCATCGATGCCTGGAAACCGGTAAAATTATTATACGCATTACCGTATTTCTCAAAAAACAGACCGGCGGTAAGATCGGGCGTCCGACGGGCTTTTTCCAGTGCGACACTGCGCTCTGCATTGTTGATCTGCTCCTGCGACAGCCCAATGTCAGGTCGGTTTGTTTGTGCCGAGTCCAGCGCTGTTGCCAAAGCCGGAATTGTCGTTCTCAGAGCTGGTAATTCGGTTGGCAAGATGAACGTTTGTGTCGGCTGACGTAATAATACGCGCAGAGTCGCCTGTTCATCGGCAATCTGGGTTCGGTAATTGGCACTGTTCGCCTGAAGATCGCGGATGGCGACTTCGAGCCGGGTTACTTCATAAGCGGCTACGCCCCCTGTACGAAGTGCAATTCGGTACGATTCAATTAGTCGTTGTTGACGGCCTAATTCATCATCGAACAACCGCAACACCTGTAAGTCATAATACAAGTTAGCATAGGTTGTATAGAGCTGGTAATGAAGCGTACGCATTATATCGCGAAAAGCCAGCCGGGTTAGAGACCGGTTACTTTCGGCCAGGGCCACTAGCTTACTTCGCTTACCAGCCAGCAAAATTACTTGTTGTAATTGCACAGCGTAATAGCCACTGTTGTACGTACCGGCATCTTTATCGGCTTGGGAGGGCGCCCCGTACTGCAAAAACTTTTTAGTATTCGGGTTGTATAGGTTCCCCTGAAACCAAAGGTTTGGATTAGGGCGCAGACCAGCCTGTGTAATGGCTGCATCAGATATGTCGATCTGATAGCGCTGGGCTATCAACTGGAAGTTTCGTTCCAGGAACTGCTGTTCGAGTTGGGGAAGACTTTGCCGGATCGTATCAGGTGCGGTAGTAGAGGGTTGAGCCAGCAAAGGTGAGAAAGCACACAGCTGCACTAAGAGCAGCACAAGAGCAAATGATTTTAATAAATGACAACGATTCATAAGAAAAATGAGGGACGGGATAATACCCGGCTGATTTAGGCGGCAAGTAGCGACCATCTTGTTAACGTGTGGTTAAAGCCTTATTAATTAGTTCTTAAAAAGTCAATAAGGTAGAAATTGGTCCTATTTAAGCTAAATCTAGTCATATACGGTGCAAATTTTAAAGAAGTTTTAATAATCCTTTAAAGCCGCTTTAAAGTCGCGCTAACACCTTTGTAGCTGAATGTCAATCAACTGCCTATTGAAGCATGAAAATACTACTTATTCAAAGCGACCTGGACTACCTCGACTTTCTGTACCAGACGCTGGCCGAGCGTCAGTACACACTTGAGAAAGCAACCGATGGGTACACCGGCTTAGCAATGGGCTTACATGCTCGCTTCGACCTGATCCTGCTCGATACGCACTTACCACGTATGGATGGGCTGGATGTGATTCGGCGACTCAGGCAGGAGAATGACTCAACGCCGGTTTTACTGCTGTCTCGTTTCGGCGATTCAACCGAAAAAACCAAAGGGCTGTATGCCGGGGCCGACGATTATATGGTTAGACCGTGTGACTCCGACGAATTACTGGCTCGAATTTATGCCCTGCATCGTCGGCGAACGGGCGGGTTCAATGCGCCGTCAATTCTGAGTGTGGACAACCTCGAACTAAACGTTGCCGAAAAGGTAGCCTACCGCGCGAACCAACGCATTAAACTAACCGCCCGTGAATTTCAACTACTCGAATTTCTGATTAAAAATGCAGGGCGCGTCGTCACGAAAGCGCAGATTCTTGAAAAAGTCTGGGATAAAACCCCGATCAATAGTACCAACAAAGTTGAAGTATACATCAACTTCTTACGAAAGAAAATTGATCGTGACTTCGAGCATAAATTGATTCATACCGCTATGGGCGTAGGGTATCTGCTCAAATCAGGTTTATAGCCCAACAATATTCATAAACCTGAGTAGTCTACTTATGCTGCACTATACAAAATCACTACGCTGGCTTTGCTTATTTTTATTCCTACTGACCGGGTCTGTTCAGGCGCAACAGGATAACAATAATAACTACCTCGACTCACTCCAGAAATGGAGTTTGCATTTTCAATTTACGACCATTGTACAGGGCCATAGTGGTTTCAAAGGTGCCGGGTATGATGGCCATAATACGCTGAGTGCCCAGCCCGATACGGCCCTGTCGGTGACAACGACCCTCTTTTTGGGCCGTCGGTTATGGCGTGGGGCCGCCGTTTACCTGAACCCCGAAATTGCGGGCGGGCGGGGCGTTGGGCATCGCAATAGCCAGTCGCCGTACGACGAAAGCCTGTATGCGCCCGCTGTGGGTATAGCGGCCTTTCCAAACGGAGAAACTTTCCGAATCGGGAGCGCCCGCCCTGCACTTTACATTGCCCGGTTTTATATTGAGCAGATTATTCCCCTTGGTAAAAGTACTTCTACCGAGGCTGAGTCAGAAGCCAATCAGGTAGAAGAACCCATACCCTCATCCCGGTTGGTTATAACAGCGGGTAAAATTTCCATTGCTGATATCTTCGATAACAACGCCTACGCGCATGATCCCCGAAGCCAGTTTTCAAACTGGTCGCTCATGAATATGGGGGCCTGGGATTATCCGGCCAACACGCGCGGCTATACGTGGAGCCTTACCGTTGAATATATTAAGCCAACCTACGCAATTCGGGCCGCGGCTTCCCTAATGCCCATTGCGGCCAATGGCAATGTGCTGGACTGGAATATAAGCAAAGCGAATGCGCTGACAATTGAATTTGAACACAAGTTCAAGCTCTTACAACGGGCGGGTACGGTGCGTTTGCTGGCTTTTCGTAACGTGACCAAAGCACCAACATACGCGTCGGCCACGCAGTTATTACTGGCAAACACCTACCCGACCGATCCACCGTATATTCTTACGGGCACAACTTATGGTGGGGTCAAATACGGGGTTGGCCTGAACGCCGAACAACCACTTGGCGATATTGGGGGTGTTTTCGGTCGGGCTAGCTGGAACAATGGGCAGACAGCCACCTGGGCATTTACAGAAATTGACCGAAGCTTCACGCTGGGTGTATATATTGGCGGCACACGATGGCAGCGAAAAAATGATGTTGTGGGTATAGCCGCAGCGAAAAACGGAATTTCGGCCGAGCATGCCGCCTTCCTGAATGCGGGAGGCTCGGGCTTCATGCTGGGCGATGGGAGTTTGCCTAACTATAAGTCCGAAAATAGCCTGGAAATTTTTTATAAAGCCCGGCTAGCCCATACGCTCTACCTGACGGCCGACTATCAATTAGTTGACCATCCGGGCTATAATGGCGACCGGGGACCGGTAAATTTGTTTGCGCTGCGGACACACGTTGAGTTTTGATTAATAACTCGATTAACCCAAAGGGTATTTTTCAGGTTAGTAATGCATTATGATTGCTGCATGCCTGCTTACGGTTTCACTCCTGACATTCCGGCCCGATTCACTTCCTCCGGCTGATACTACTAGGCCCCGGCATTTCCCGATCAAGCCCGCGTTTAATCTCGACTTCCGGGATTCGTTTCTCGAAAGTCAGCATGTTAACGTATTGGGTGTCAACGCTGGTATTGAGTTTGGCCCCAAACGCCACCAGTTGACACTGGGCTATTACTGGATTAATTATGCTACCTATCTGCGCCTGATCGACTGGCGACGCGACGCGGCCCGACGAATCAATCTCGATTATTACACCCGTACCGACCTATGGTTTGTGAGTATGCAATACTGGTGGAATCTGATTAATAATAAGCGCTGGATGGTTAGTTTTCCGGGCGAATTTGGCGGAGGGGTAGCCTATGCACTTCCGCTAAATCTGGCCAAAGACAATGCCATTGACAAAACGCACCGCAGCTTTTTTATGCCGTTGCAAGCCGGTGCGTATGCTCAGTGGAAAGCCACGCGTTGGGTAGGGCTCACAGCGCAGGTTGGTTACCGGGTTTCAGTTTTCCAGACCGCTATTGACCAGAATTTCAACGGGAGTTATTACAGTATTGGTGTCTCTATTTATCCTACATTGGCCACTGATATCTGGCGATGGGTGAGAAAAGGCGATAAAATTTCGCCAACACACCCACCCAAACCCCGCCCGTTGGACAAAAAATGAAACCAGTTTCTCCACCAAAACTGACGATGCATCAGCTCATTATGCTGGTGTTATCGATTTATGTTGTCATTGCCCTGCTGATTCGGGAGTTGGTCATTATAGATGAACAAAACAGACAGTTACTCGACCATATTGATACCGGGATTTGCCTGTATTTTTTGTACGATTTCTTCCTGCGGCTCTATCAGGCTCCCGACAAATGGGAATTTATGCGATGGGGCTGGATTGATTTATTGGCTAGTATTCCGGCCTTAGACTGGTTCAGGTTGGGCCAGTTGGTGCGGGTAGTCCGAATATTGCGAATGGTCCGGTCGTTTCGGTCTATCCGCAATTTTTTACATTACGTCTTCCGCGATAAGGCTAACGGTACGCTGGCGGTTGTGTTACTCAGTTCAATTCTACTCATGATTTTCGGCGCGATCGCTATTCTCTACGTCGAGCGCGTGCCGGAAGCCAACATAAAAACGCCGTCGGATGCACTCTGGTGGGCATTCGTTACCATTACAACCGTTGGCTACGGCGACCGCTATCCCGTAACCACCATTGGCCGATTGATTGCGGCCGTATTAATGGTGGCCGGGGTAGGCTTGTTTGGTACATTCACAGGATACATCGCTAATTTCTTCGTCGAAGACGAACAGGAGGAAAAAGAGAATGATGTGCAGATACTCGTCAGCGAAGTCCGGCTGCTACGGCAGAAAATAGAAGAAATGGAAAAACGAATAAAGTGACTCATTTCTCCTTCGTTATACTCGTCGGCAAGTCGTAAAGAAGCCATGTCTTGTTTCGGATAACCGTCGATTTCGCGCGAATCAGATTAATAAAATCCGTAATACCCAGGGGTTCATTTCCGTTGGCATGAATCAAGACTAAACTCCCTTGTTTGGGTTGTTGATTTTTGGCTAACCAGGCATCGCTACCGATGGGTAACAACCCAAATGCCAGCACTCGATCGAACACGGATTTGTCGGAAACCAGGCCCGGAAACCGAAAGAAAATCGAGGGCGTCAAGCCGTTTTTCAGCATAGCCTGCTCGTTCAATAAAACTTCGTCGTTTAGATCAGTCGTGGCTTCGAGCAGAAAATTAGCGGATAAGGGCAACCTCGGATTGTACCGGTGGTGAAACGAATGATTGACCCATGTAATAGCCAGATCACCCCGATTAACCAGGTTTTTCAGATAGGCCAAATCCTGAACGTGATTCTCCATCCAGAGACCTGTAATCGTGATGGTTACGGGAATAGGTTTTTCTTCCGGCTCAAATGCCTGAATCAACTGCTCAAATACGGAACGCGTTAAGGGCTTGGTAGATGGGCACAAATCTATTGTCAGGCTGAAGCCCCGTTCGGTGGTATCGGTGCGTTCAATACCGGCGTCCTGCAAATTGGCATCCCGTTGCTGTTCAGATTTAAATGCCCGCCCATAAGGCGTTTGGGCAATCTGTTGCATCATGCTGGCCCCGGTCAATAACCGAACCTGGCTTGCCGACAATGATACAATTGATGTTTTGAGCGTTTGCGGATTCAGCGTCAGGTAGCGCGTTTGGGCATTTTCTTGCCACTGGCGCAGCACAACCTGGCGAGGTTGCTGAGTTGTCAGACCAAAAAATACGCGGTAGGCTTTTATCTGTGCAAATGCCTGTACATTAACCCAACTGAACAGAATAAACGTAACGAAAAAACGGCGCATGCAGATAGTCAAAAATCATTGGCATTGTACGTTGTCGATACGACCCGATTCCAGTCAGGATGCCGTTTCAGATACACGCTGACAAATGGGCAAAGCGGCACAATTTTAAGGTTATTCTGTTCGACATACTGCAATACACCTTCTACCAACTGCGAGCCAACGCCGTGGCCTTCCAGACTGGGATCAACTTCGGTATGGGTAAGGGCGAGTGTTTCATCGTCCATGTGTTGATAGGCAACGATGGAAAGTTTACCATCCGTTTCGAGCTCAAAACGGTGTCGATGTGTGTTATTTCGGATATGGGTTTCACTCATGTTAATCAATCGTTTGTTGTCTTTTCTATAAAAAATACCTGCTTGTTCAGGCGAACGAATGTAATTTGCAATCACGTCCCTCCTATTCCTGTATGAACCGTCTTGACCGCCTAACCGCCATCCTGATTCATCTGCAAACGAAGCGAGTTGTTCGCGCTCAGGAATTGGCCGACCGCTTCGGTATCAGCCTGCGAACTGTTTACCGCGATGTCCGGTCGCTGGAGGAAGCGGGTGTGCCTATTGGTGCTGAGGCAGGCGTTGGTTACTTCCTGACAGACTACCACCTGCCGCCGGTCATGTTCACCAGTGCCGAAGCCAGCGCGCTGTTGCTGGGCGGCAAGTTAATTGAAAAATGGGCAGACCAATCGGTACGGACAGAATTTGAGTCAGCCTTGTATAAAATCAAGTCCGTTTTGAAACGCGTTGACCAGGAACATCTGGATGACCTCGACTCGCAGATCAACGTGGCCAAGCCCACGTTTCGTGCCGCCTATTCGAACGATTTGCTCAGCGATATTCAACATGCTGTTGCCCGCCATCATGTTATCAATATCCATTACCATTCGCAATACAACGATGCCGAAACCCAGCGCGAAGTTGAACCGGTTGGCCTGTATCATTACCGAATGAGCTGGCATCTGATTGCGTTTTGCCGAACTCGCCAGGACTACCGCGACTTTCGGATTGACCGCATTCGCCAGCTTACCGATACAGGGCAGCGTTTTTCGCGTCGGGAGCGGCTGTCCTTGCAGGAATATCTGGATCGGGTGGGAAAAACAAATATGCCCATAGTGGATGTCATTGTTGTTTTTCAAAAATCGGCAGCCCGCTACATGCAGGAGCAAAAACACGCCTATGGGTTTCAGCACGAAGACGACCTTGGCGATCAGGTTCGTATCCATTTTCAAACACCCTATCTGGAGGGCCTCGCCCGTTGGCTGCTCATGTACGGCAACTCAGTTACCATTGAACAGCCCCATACGCTGCAACAATTAATGCAAAACCTGGCCGAAGACCTACGATTGCACTATGCTGAACAGGCTGCCATCAGCCTGTAATAAAGCTTATAAGGATGGCTAATCAGGACGATTTTACAGGTACTATCAACGCTGCTGACATACGGCTGTCAGTACAATGCCTGACCTTTGGCAAACAATTTCACTAAATACTTGCTATAATGAGAGAAGATCTGATCGTATCTGAATCCATTGATGTAAATGCCAATTTATCAACCGTTTGGGAAGCGTTGACAAACCCGGAAATTATTAAGGAATATCTGTTTGGCACCGAGACGGTAACTGACTGGAAGATAGGCAGCGACATAATTTTTCAGGGAGATTATGAAGGCCACACGTATCGCGATAAAGGGATTATTCTTGAAAATATTTTAAACAAACAACTGATTTATAGTTATTGGAGTGGTTTTTCAGGACTGGAAGATAAACCCGAAAACTATTCTACCGTGACGTATACGTTGGATGAAATTGATGACAATAAAACGAAACTTACATGGACCCAAAAAGGATATGCAACTGAAGAGGTCTATATCCATTCGAAAAGTGGCATGACCGAGTTTCTTGAGCAAATAAAGGGCATTATGGAACGTTAATTAATCTTACTGCCGAAGTCATACTAACGCTTTTTTACAAAAATCAGGGCCAGTATGTAATTGCTGGCCCTGATTTTTGTAAAAATTTAAAAGAGAAACAAACAAATGAACGAATAATCCTAAATTTGTACGACATAGTGGTGACCTGATGAGTTAAAGTTATTTTCAGGTTATAAATCGGATTTTTGAGCGTAGGCAAATTCCTATATTGAGAGGCTATAAGTCTACAATTTATGGCCAACATAATTCACTTGACCGAGTTACCAACAGACGGTGTTTATTTAGGCAAATTAAACTGCCAATTGCTCAGCAAAACAAAAATAACGCAGTAGAAATAACGCATTATGTCTTCATAAGACGGTATATTTATCTAGTTGGTACAGCCGATTTGTCTTAACAACTGAGTACGTTTACATTTCTTACGTTCAGTATTTGCACTGCTATTAAAAAATCATGCCGAACCAGTTTCCAATTTTATTAGTAGACGATGATCCGTCAATTGCTGATGTTTTACAAAGGGCTTCACCCAGTAGTTTTCCAGAGGCATCTTTCATCCATGTAAGCAGTTTTGATCAAGCAAAAAAGTACATTGAAGAATTGGAAGGTAAAGGTCCCAAGATTGTTTTACTTGACGTCGATTTACAGGACAAAGTAGATGGATTAGACTTTCTGGCTTTATTACGAGCTCATCCTAAAGGGCGTGTATTACCGGTGATTATGTTATCGGCCAACAATAATCCCGGCCTGGTTGAGCGAGCTTACTCGTTTGGCGCGTCTTCTTTTACGATCAAGCCATTTAGTTACGGAGACTGGAAAATGTACTTAAGCAATTTACGAGCGTACTGGCATGATACGGTTACCCTCCTGGATGTACGTCATTATAAAGAAGAGTAGCGCTGAATAATTCGTTTGTGCCTAGTTGATTTAGACCATCTTATTCAAAAAACAAACAAGTAACAACGAATACAGCCTGATTTGAGCATGACCATCAGGTGAGCGTTGTAATTGGCAGAATTAACCGACAAATAAAAGTTACTCAGATTGTACCCTGATAATCAATAGCTTCGCATACTATCTAGTTTAAGAAATAGTAGAAGCTATTGTATGAAGCTCCATTTTCTCGTCTTGATTCTGGCATTGGTTAGTTCGGCAAACGCTCAACGAGTTGTTTCCGATTCAATAGGCCAGCCCGTAAACAGAACGACTAATTCTCTTCCTGAATCCAGATTAACAAACGCCGGTTTGCGCCAAAGTGTCGTAAAAATCAACCCGCTAAGTCTGTTAGTTGGCCATCTATCCGCTTCCTACGAACGTGTTCTGACTGATAGTTTATCCATTGTAATAGGCTATGGAATGGGCAGTAATCGGTGGAACTTCGGCACACAGTTGTATGAGGGAGGATGTACCTATCAACGCATTACGCTGGAGGCCCGGTATTATTGGAAAGGCAACGTGCTGAATAGATTTTATGTGGGTCCCTATCTGCGATTTTCCCGACTTACTGAAAGTTACTTTGTACTCGATTCACAAGGAAAAAGTATCCAGAACAGTGATGGCAATCGACAAACGGCTACTCATCTGGCTGGAATCTGGATACCAGGAGTGCAAGTAGGGCGACAAGTTCAGAAAAAACGATTCTGTCTGGATGGATTTGTAGGTCTTCAGCTTCAACTTGTTTCAGGTACGCTGAATAGAAGCAATCAACTTGTAGAGGCCATGACGGGTCTTTTCATGGTGCGCACTGGTTTAAACCTGGGTCTAGCTTTTTAATATCAATAGGTAATTGCCGTTCATTCTTTGCGTCAAAACAAACGCAGATAGAGGACGAATTGCGCAGAAATCACGGCTTTAGTCTCCCGTAAAGCCGTTAAAATTAAAATACCACCCACCAAACCAAAGAAAGCCGGTATAGTTGACGTTTATAGGAATGAAATTCCTCCCTAAATAGTCCATACATGGCAAATCAGCCCGGTGGTTGGCTCGGCAAATTAAGTAACTTGATTATACCGCCCAGCCAGACTGATACTACTCCGGTTTCTACGGTTACCAACAAACGTATTCTGGACGAACTGGTTGCCAGTTTCGAGGATTCCATACAACGGGAATCTGTTGGGACGAGCATGCTGTTCAACGCGCATTTCCTGATTATTCTACATCCCGATACCTACGAAGATCGCCAGAATGCATTCCCTGTGGTGGTCAACGAGGCCGTTCAGGCGTTTAAAGCAGTCATCGAATCACACAGGAGCGCATACGGACGCGTGTCGCCGGTAGCGTCGAGTTGGTTTTTCAAATTTGGCGCGGGCCAGGAGTTTGGCGGAGAAACGGTTGTGCCGACGGATGTGAAAGTAATTGGGGCCTTAACGGGTATTTTGCCCGGTAACGTGCAGACCAATGCATCCGAGAAAATGAACGTTACGCGACGGGTTAAACAAACAAATCGCTACGAAAAAGTAGACGTTGATTTAAGTACGTTTCAACACATTGATTTTCGCGAACCGGGCGCTTTTGTGGTGAAATTCAATTTTGATTCGCCGGTAAATACAGCCGGACAAACACCGGTTTCCGGGTCTACCCGGGTTGCTCCTTCGGTATTGCCCCGTAGCCTCCATGCGGGCTTGGCACAAATCGGCTATTACATTGCGGAGTTGAATAAAGAAGACACCTATCTAATGCGCGATCGGGAAATTATCGTTGCCCGCAAGGAAACAGACAACCAGCATTTCCCCAATTATTTGCTCCTTGAGTCCGCTTATGTTTCTAATCCACATGCCCGGATTCGGTATAACGATTCAAGCCACTCCTTCCAAATAGCCTCTTTCAGTCGGAACGAAACCCGCGTTAATGAGCAACTCATTCCGCGAAGTGAACCGGCTAGCCCACAATGGTTTGATCTGCCCGAAAAAGCCCAGATTTTGCTCAACAGCATGGTAACGCTTAATTTCCAAAGCAACGCATAACACCATGATTGACATTCTGCTTATCCTATTGCTATTTCTGTTTGTGCTTTTTCTGGTAATCAGGCATTTTCAGGATTTGCCTCGATAATAGCAAACCAACCGCTATGTGAGTAGTTAATTTAGACAGTTAAGGGTTCTTTTAGCAGTTCTCATTTTTTCCTTTTTGAATGAATTCATTACTGATCGCCGGGAATACCGACGTCGGCCAACGACGGAAAGACAACCAGGATACGTTTATCTGCACACCGATCTGGTCGGAGTCGAACGCGTTGCTGGTCGTCATTGATGGCGTAGGCGGGTATGCCGGGGGCGACCGGGCTGCGGCTATCGCCAGAGAATCCATTGAGCGTTACATGACCACGCCCAACGGCGATCCGCTTTCGATGCTGCGCGAAGCAGTGGTATTTGCCAATAATCAGATCAACGAACAACGGCAGCAGGATCTCCGGCTAGCGCAAATGTGCTGCGTGTTGACAGCCGCCGTAGCCGATGTGAGCAGCGGAAAATTGTATTTTGTTCACGTGGGCGATACCCGTCTGTACCGTTACCGGCAGGGCGAACTTGCCAAATTGACCCACGACCATTCGCTGGTGGGCGTTCGGGAAGACGCCAATGAACTAACCGAAGCGGAAGCGATGAAACACCCGCGCCGAAATGAGATTTTGCGCGAAGTTGGCTCAACCGATCATCGAGTCGATGACCCTGATTTTCTGGAATCGGATGAGACAGATTTTCTGCCGGGCGATCAATTAGTGCTATGCAGCGATGGCCTGACCGACATGATTACCCAGGCCCAGATAAAGGCTATTTTGAATCGGCCGATTTCGCTGGACAAACAGATTGACGAGTTAATCCGCGTCGCCAATAATCAGGGCGGCAACGATAACATTACCGTCGTGCTGGCGCGAAATGATACACCAGTTAGTGAATCGTCCCCGACGGAAACGGTTGCAAAATCAAACGTGGTTCGCAGAAAAAATCAGCAAGACATTCCGGTTTTATCGGCGATGCCGGATAAATTACCGGTCGAGCCGGAGCCGGTGAAACGCTCATCAACTGCCCGTTGGGTAGCGATGGTCGCCATACTGGCAACGCTGATTGCCGGGCTCGTGGCTTATCAGTACTGGCCATCCGGTGCATCCAACTTACATGCCGATACCCTCAGCAAAATTAACCCTGAGTCTGACACAACTTTTTTGTTATCAGCCAATCCGCCCCGACTGGATTCGCTGTTGCAGGTTGCACATCGAAGCACCGACCATCGACTGGTATTAACCGACGATACACTCCGTATT
>CAXVWN010000067.1:0-12686 GCA_964263725.1 Spirosoma sp. | reverse complement strand
TTTACTCCCTCAAACTTCCATAAAAATGACAACCTCCCGTCGTTCCTTTTTAACCAAAAGCGCTTTAGCCAGCGTGTTCAGTGCCAGTGCGTTATCCAGTTTTGGAGAAGGGTTGGAGACCGCCGTTCACAACGCTCCGCTTTCCTCTGCTCCATCCGATCTAAAAATCACTGACATCAAATGTGGCTTCATTCGCAATGGGCACAGCCTGTTTGTTAAAGTACACACCAATCAGGGAATCTGGGGATGTGGTGAAGGAGTTGATGCTACGCCCGGAACCTATCACTTAGTGAAAATGATGGGCGAGCGTATCAAAGGCAAAAGCCCGCTCAACGTCAACCGATTGTTTGAAGATATTCGAAAAGCTGGCTTTTTTGAGGGGGCTCAGGCGGGCATGTACATTGCGGTACTGTCGGCGGTTGAAGCAGCCCTCTGGGATTTAGTTGGTAAAGCGCTCGGCATGCCCGTTTATCAATTGCTGGGTGGAAAATTCCGGGACAAAATTCGGGTATACTGCGATACAGGAGCTTATCGCGAAACCGATACCAGCCCCGATGCTTTTGGCAAGAGTGCTAAAAAAGCCGTCGATATGGGTTTCACCGCTGTGAAATATGACATTGACGAACGCAATGACCCGAATAAATTCGACGCCTATAACTGGACGGCCGGGCAGGGCGAACTGGAACGAATGTACAACCAGATTGCCGGGGTTCGGAAGGCCGTTGGACCCAAGATTGACATCTGCGTCGATATGCACGGGAAGTACGACGTACCCACCGGTCGACGCGTGGCCAAAATGATGGAACCGCTGAACCTGTTATTCCTCGAAGAGCCCATCCCCGCCGAAAATCCGGAAGCTTACAAGCAAATCCGGGAAGCCTCGAACACGCCCATTTGTGCGGGTGAGAACCATTATCTGGCGCACGGCTTCCGCAAACTTCTTGAAATCGGGGCCGTTGACATCATCATGCCCGACTTGCAAAAAGCGGGCGGACTGGGCGAAGGTCAGCGGATTGCTAACTTAGCCAACCTCTATTACGTACCGTTTGCTCCGCATATGGTGGCGTCTTATCTGGGTGCTATGGCGTCGAGTCATGTGTGCGCATCGGTGCCAAATTTCCTGATTCTGGAATGGCAGATTTATTTCCACGAGGAGCCGATGTTTAAAGAAATCGTTACGTTCGATGGGCCGATGGTGGAGAAGGGATTCATTCCGCTGTCCAACAAACCGGGTATCGGCGTAGAAATCAATGAAGAAGGTATGAGAAAGTACGCGCCGAAAGACGTGCCGTTTTTTGTGTGATTTTAGTCCTCCCAAAGTCAACGCCGATGTCCGTAGATGTAATTTTTCTGCGGACATCGGTGGGTAGGCCCGATAGCCTGAACAGTAATTAAACAGGATAACTGTGTTTTAAGGTAGTCCGAAAGACGCTCATTCTAATCGCACCCGCTACATTGATAACAAAACCCACTTCCGTAGCTCCCGGAACACTGAAGCCCAACGGCGCCATGCCCGTGTCAAGTAATTATCGTTGGGTAATTGTTGGGCTGCTCTTTTTTGCTACGACCATCAATTACCTCGACCGACAGGTAATCAGCTTATTGAAGCCCATCCTGGAAAAAGAGTTTAGCTGGACCGAGTCCGATTATGGCAATATTGTAACGGTTTTCACTTTTTTCTACGGGGCCAGCACACTGTTGGCCGGGTATATCATTGACCGGATAGGCACTAAAATTGGCTACATCGGGGCTATTCTGGTGTGGAGTTTTGCTGCCATGGGCCATGCGCTGGCGGGTGGTACGTTCGGCTTTATGGTTGCCAGAGCCTTTTTGGGCGTTGGCGAGGCCGGAAATTTCCCTGCGTCGATTAAGACTGTAGCCGAATGGTTTCCGCAGAAAGAGCGGGCGCTGGCGGTTGGGATTTTCAATTCCGGAGCCAATATCGGCGCCGTTGCAGCCCCCGCCATTGTCCCTTGGATAGCCCTCGTTGCCGGTTGGCAAATGGCCTTTATCGCGACGGGTGCCCTGGGTTTTTTGTGGATTATTGCCTGGTGGTTTTATTATGAAGTTCCCGCCCGACACAAGCGCGTTAGCTCGGCAGAATTGGCCTACATTACAGCAGAGCCCATGGTCGAACCATCGGTTGCCGGTGATGCGGCTGCCACCGATTTACTAGCTGATAGTAGCAGTGCGATGCCTAACTATCCGATATTCGCCAACAAAGCCATTTGGGGTTTTATGAGTGGCAAGCTGCTGACTGACCCCATCTGGTGGTTTTTCCTGTTCTGGTTGCCCTCTTACTTATCGAATATTTATCACCTTGATTTAAAGAAATTAGGTGCTCCACTGATTGTCATTTATCTGGCGGCCACAATCGGTAGTGTTGGCGGTGGCTGGCTGTCGTCCCGGCTGATTCAGCAGGGATGGCACCCCACAAGGGCACGCCAATGGGCTATGGCGTTGTTTGCGATTTGTATAACACCGGTTATGGCCATTAGCCAGATGAGTAGTATGTGGCCCGTTATTGCGATTTTGTCGTTGGCCGTAGCCGCTCATCAGGCCTGGTCAGCTAATATTTTTACGGTAGCCGCCGACCAGTTTCCGAAGCAAGTCCTAAGCCGCGTCGTTGGCTTGGGAACGATGGCCGGAACCCTCGGAGGTGCTGTTTTTCCGCTGCTTGTCGGGCGTATTTTAGACCATTATAAAGCACTGGGCAGTCTTTCAGAAGGCTACTATATTATTTTTTACATCGCTGGTCTGGCGTACCTAGTTGCCTGGGCTATGCTCTATATTTTCGTCTTTCGTCGGGTTGCCAAAATTTAATTAATTCAGTTATAGCGCGTACCCGTGATAGCGCGAACGTCTTCGTTCGCGCTATTGACTCATTAGTTATGAAACATCGTACCTACTTGTTCCCGGCTTGCCGATTGATAGTTTGGGGCTGCGTGATTGTTGCTCTGTCTAGTCAACGTGTTGGCGCTCAGGCACCAAACTTTCAGAAAATGTCGCCCGAAGAGCGGACGGCTTATATGAACAAGATGCGGGCAGCCAGTCAGGAGGATTGGCAGAAAATGATGGATAAACTCAATCTGAAACTACCAACACTGCCCCCACTTACCGACGACCCTAAACGACCACAGCACCTTAAACCTAAAGAGGGATCGACAAATTGGTACGACGAAGCCGGTAATACCCATGTCCGATCGGGTTGGGGAAACTGGTCGAATTATGACGAAACTAAAGCCGCTGATTATACGCTCCCTGACCCACTGAAGCTGAAAAATGGGAAATCAGTCAAAGATGCCAATACGTGGTGGAAACAGCGACGTCCCGAAATTTTAAACGATTACCTGACTGATATCTACGGAAAAACGCCGTCGAATACGCCTAAAGTAACGTTTGCGTCAACTGGAAACGACAGCACGGTGCTTGGCGGGAAGGCTTTTCGAAAATCGCTGCTTGGGCAAATCGACAATGCCCGATATCCGGCAGCTACGCCGAGTATTCCCGTTACGCGCTATACACCGATCAATGCGCCGGGACCAGTGCCGCTGATGGTTATTGTCTGGGGTTCGTTCCCAACACCAATAGCGACGATTGAAAAATTGATCGACGCGGGTTGGGCAGTGGCTATTGTCAACACGGGTGCAATCCAACTGGACGGCGGGGCCGGTTTGCACGAAGGTATTATTGGATCAATGAACGAAGGGAAAGATCGAAAACCCGATGATTGGGGCGTGTTAGCTGCCTGGAGTTGGGGCCTTAGCCGGGTGCTCGATTATTTTGAAACCGATAACGCTATCAATCCCAAACAGATTGGCATTCAAGGGCATTCGCGTTGGGGAAAAACTGCCCTTTTAGCGGGCGCGCTGGACCCACGCTGGGCCATTGTATTCGCTAGTTGCTCAGGGTCGATGGGGGCTTCGTTGGAGAAACGTAGCTACGGCGAAACGATTGACAATGTAGCCGGTTCGGGCGAATACCATTGGATGGCGGGAAACTTCCTGAAATATGGTGGCAACTGGTCGGCGATGCCGGTCGATGCGCACGATCTAATGGCCCTTATTGCGCCCCGCCCGTTGTTCATTACAGGGGGCACAAAAGACAGTTGGTCCGACTCAAAAGGCGAGTTTTTGGCTTGCGTTGGTGCTAGCCCGGTCTATGAATTACTTGGCAAAAAAGGCGTGGGGACAACCGAGATGCCTGCTCCCGATGTTTCGTTGATTGGCGGAGAACTTGGCTTCCGAAACCACGAAGGCGGTCACGTCGATTCGCTCGACTGGCCCGTATTTCTTGAGTTCGCTCAACGACAGTTTGAGCTGAAAAAGTAATAAGCGTTTTTGTCATGCTGACGAAGGAAACATTCTAAGGTTCCCTGATATACCAGTCAGGACAATTTAAGATGCTTCCTTCGTCAGCATGACAAAAATTTAGCCGTGGTGGCGGGTTCTTAAACCCACCACCACACAGAACGAAAAGATAGTAATTGGTTAGTTATGGGAATGCTACAAACTATGCGCTGGTTCGGTGAATCGGACCCGGTTTCGTTGATGGATATTCGGCAGGCTGGTTGCGCAGGCGTTGTAACGGCGCTGCACCAGATTCCGGTGGGAGCGCTTTGGCCGATTGATGAAATTAATAAGCGAAAACAACTCGTTGAAGCCGATAATCAGCGCTATTCGCCCTTGCAGTGGGCCGTGGTCGAAAGTCTGCCCGTACACGAAGATATCAAGAAAGGGCGGGCAACCCGTGCGGGGTATATTGAGAATTACAAACAGTCGATTCGGAATCTGGCCGCTTGCGGCATTCGAACGGTTTGCTATAATTTCATGCCCGTACTGGACTGGTCGCGCACGAATCTCAACTACGAAATGCCCGACGGTTCGCGGGCGCTCCGGTTCGTTTGGGAAGATTTTGCCGTGTTCGATTTGTGCATTCTGAAACGTCCCGGTGCCGAGATTGATTATGAACCCGAAATCATCGAATCGGCTCACCAGACATTCAGCCGAATGACCGCCGAACAGATAACTGAATTGTCGAACATCGTTTTACTGGGTTTACCCGGTTCCGAAGAAGCGTTTACGCTCGATACATTTCAGGGATTACTGAACGAGTACGCAACCATTGGCGACGCCGAACTTCGGGAGAATCTATACTATTTTATTCAGCAAGTGGCCCCCGTTGCGCAGGAAGCGGGCGTAAACTTATGTATTCACCCCGATGACCCCCCGCGCCCACTGTTGGGTCTGCCTCGGGTAGTGAGCACCGAAGCCGATTTAGCCCGGTTGATGGCGGCTTGTGATCTAACGGCCAATGGCATTACGTTTTGTACAGGCTCGTTAGGCATCCGGCCCGATAATGATTTGCCCGCTATGATTCGACGGTTTGGCGAACGTATTCATTTTATTCATCTGCGAACAACTAAGCGCGAACAGGACCCGCGTAATTTTCACGAAGCTGACCATCTGGCGGGCGATGTCGATATGTATGCGGTTGTCAAGGAAATTGTGCTGGAACAGAAACGACGCGAAAAAGCGGGCGTTGGCGAAACGGCTATCCCCATGCGCCCCGACCACGGCCACCAGATGCTCGATGATTTACACAAGAAAACGTATCCCGGTTACTCGGCCATTGGCCGATTGCGCGGATTGGCCGAGTTACGGGGCCTGGAAATGGGTATTGAACGAAGCTTGTAGTGTTTGTCTGAGCCAATCTCCATTACATAGTTAAACGAATGAATTCTATAAAACTCAATACACTCTTCTGGTTCCTGCTACTGCTATCCACCAGCAGTTTTGCTGACGACGGCTACCGGCTTTGGCTGAAATACGACTTGATTAAAGACGTCCCCAAACGAGAGGAATATGCTCGATCCTTCCAATTTATTGCGGTAAGCAATCAAAGCCCAATTGTGATGAATGCGGCTCACGAATTACAACTTGGGTTGCTGGGGCTACTTGGCAAGTCGGTGCCGATCATTAACGATCTTGGTAAGAAAACCGGTGGAGTCTACCTAAATGAACATGAGGGTTTTGGTACTCATGTTCATTATGGGAATGAAGGCTATGCGATGGTGAATTATAAAAATATCTACATCCTGGCTAATAAGGGAGCCGGTATACTTTATGGTACGTTTGCCTTACTCCGACATATTCAAACAGGCCAGTCGCTGACTAAGCTTCCACGTAACAGCATCCCCAAAATCCGCTATCGACTACTCAATCACTGGGACAATACCAATGGCACCATTGAACGTGGTTATGCGGGTGAATCGCTCTGGAAATGGTACGAATTGCCCGCAACAATTGACCCGCGCTATCGCGATTATGCCCGTGCCAATGCCTCCTTGGGTATCAACGGAACAGTTGTAAATAACGTCAATGCAAGTGCTCGATTTTTGACGGGAGAATATATCGAAAAGGTTGCGGCATTGGCCAATGTCTTTCGCCCCTATGGCATTCGTGTTTTTTTATCGGTTTACTTCCCGGCTCCCAAAACCATCGGCGGTTTAAAAACGGCTGATCCGCTCGACCCGGAAGTGAGAAAATGGTGGGCTGATAAGACCAAAGAAATTTACAAAACCATTCCTGATTTCGGTGGATTTCTGGTCAAAGCAAACTCCGAAGGCGAACCCGGTCCGCAGGATTATGGGCGCAACCATGCTGACGGTGCCAACATGCTGGCCGAAGCCTTAGCGCCTTATGATGGAATCGTGATGTGGCGGGCATTCGTCTACAAAGCGACCGGAACGCCGGACCGCCCCAACGCCGACCGTTTCAAAGCCGCCTATGAAGAATTTACGCCCCTGGATGGCAAATTCGATAAGAAAGTTATTGTACAGGTAAAGAACGGCCCCATTGATTTTCAGCCGCGTGAACCGTTCTCACCCTTATTCGGCAACATGCCCAAAACGCCCCTGTCGATGGAGTTTCAGATTACGCAGGAGTACACTGGGTTTGCCACCCATTGGGTGTATGAAGCACCGATTTTTAAAGAATGTTTAGAGACGGATACCTACGTAAAAAGTAAAGGCTCACCATCCGGTGGGGCAACCGTCGCAAGTGTAGTTGACGGTAGTCTGCACAACTACGGATTGACCGCTATTGCGGGCGTGGCCAATACCGGGGCTGACCGGAACTGGACCGGGAATCCGATGGCGCAGGCAAACTGGTACGCATTTGGCCGGTTGGCTTGGGACCACACATTATCGTCAGAAGACATTGCTGATGAATGGGTCAAGATGACGCTCACGAGCGAGCCGAACGCAGTCAGGACTATTACGGATTTGATGCTAAAATCGCGGGAGATTTATGTCAATTATAACACGCCATTAGGCTTGTCGCGTCCCTGGGCAGGGATTCACTTCGCCCCGGAGCCCTGGCAGGAAAAAAGCGCCCGCCCCGACTGGACCGCGATTTATTACCACCGCGCTGATTCTATTGGACTAGGCTTCGACCGGACGACAACAGGTAGCAATGCCTTGGCCCAATATAGCCCGGAAGTACAGAAAAAATGGAATAACCCGGAAACCTGCCCACTGCCGTATTTGCTCTGGTTTCACCATGTGCCGTGGACGAAGAAACTAAGCACCGGGCATACACTTTGGGATGAACTTTGCATCAAATTTTACACCGGCGCGGATTCTGTTGGCTGGATGCAACAGCAATGGGCGCAGGTCAAACCAGCCGTTGATCCACAGATTTTTGCTGATGTAACGGGCCGGTTAATTACGCAACACAAGGAAGCTATCTGGTGGCGCGATGCCTGGGTTTTGTATCTACAGACCTATTCCAAACAACCTATTCCGGCACCGTTCAAAAAGCCGGAGCGAACTTTAGATGACGTTAAACGCATAGTCGATATTTATCAATTACGATAGTGGAACAAGGAATAAATACACAGGAGAATTCCCAATTGTCACCCAATCAAACTGTTTTTTCGCTCGACGGTAAACTCGCTCTTATTACAGGTGGAGGCAGCGGTATCGGCTTCGATATTGCCCGCTGTATGGTGCAGGCCGGCGCCACTATTGTTATAACCGGTCGGCGGGAGCAACCGCTTATCGAAGCCACCAAAGCGCTGGGAGAACGAGCCCATTATATGGTCAATGACGTGACCGCGCGGAACTTATTAGACAGTTTAGTCGAACGTATCGAAGCGACCCACGGGCCAATTGATATTCTGGTCAATAATGCCGGGGTCAATATGAAAAAACCGGCGCTGGAAGTTACTGACGAAGATTTTGATCGGATTGTTTACACCAATCTGAATTCAGTTTTTAGCCTGACACGTGCCTGTGCCCAGCGAATGATGGCTCGTGCGAGCGGTTCCATTATCATGATTTCGTCGATGGCGGCCTATTATGGAATTGATCGGGTGGTTGCTTACGCGGCTTCTAAATCGGCGGTGGAAGGAATGGTAAAAGTACTGGCATCGGAGTTTTCCGGCAACGGCGTTCGGGTCAATGCTATTGCGCCGGGCTTCATCGAAACGGCCATGAGTAAAACGGCTATGGGTGGTGACCCCGACCGATTTGCCCGCGCTATGCGCCGAACGCCGATGGGTAAGTTTGGCCAACCCGAAGACATCGGCTGGGCCGCTGTTTTTCTGGCTTCCAGCGCGGCTAAATACATTACCGGCGTTTCGTTGCCGGTTGATGGAGGCAATTCGATTGGCTTTTAAACGAGAAGCCGACGAAAGCATATTATGAAGTTGTGAAGTTTTGAGTCGACAGTTCGTTCATAAGCCAGGCTACGCTTATTTTGAGCCTTATAAGAAACTGTCTAAAATACCCCTAACCCCCTAAAGGGGGCTCTGCTCACTTTAGGGGGTTGGGGGTATTTTAGACAGTTTCTTATCGTGAAATACTAGCTTTATTCTTATGAAACTGACATATACAGTACGATTGATTATTGGTTGCTCGCTGCTTTTTGCTCAGCATAGTTGGGGTCAGAACAAACCGAAAAAGGCTTTATTTGTCATTGTCGACGGTATTCCCGCCGATGTTATTGAAAAACAACATACGCCCAATCTGGATGCTATCGCCAAAGAAGGTGGTTATGCACGGGCCTATGTTGGTGGGCAAAAGAATACGTATTCTCAAACCCCAACCATTTCGGCAGTTGGCTATAATAGCCTGCTTACCGGCACTTGGGTGAACAAGCACAATGTCTGGGATAATAGTATAAAAGCCCCTAATTATGCGTATTGGACACTTTTCCGCTTTTTCGAAAGTCAGTATCCTTACAAAAAAAGTGCCGTATTCTCGACCTGGCTTGAGAACCGGACCAAGCTAATCGGCGAAGATTTGCCGCAGACAGGGCACCTCAGAATAGATTATTCGTTCGACGGACTCGAGCGCGATACTTTACTTTTTCCACACGATAAAGGGTCTGAATATATCCACCAGATTGATGAGAAAGTGGTTGATGAGGCCACCCGATATATTCGCGATGAAAGCCCGGATTTGTCGTGGGTTTATCTGGAATTTACCGACGACATGGGGCATAAATACGGTGACAGTGAGCAGTTTTATGATGCCGTTCGGATAATGGATGAGCAGATGGGGCGCTTATGGAAAGCTATTCAGTACCGGCAAAAGACCTTCGGCGAAGATTGGCAACTATTCATTACTACCGACCACGGTCGAAGCGCCGATACGGGTAAAAACCACGGTGGGCAGTCGGACCGGGAGCGAACGACCTGGATGGTAACCAATGCGAAAGACCTGAACAGTCAATTTAAAAAGAACAGCCCAGCCATTGTGGATATTATGCCTACGCTGGCTCGCCACCTGCAGTTGACTATTCCTAAAGAACAAGCCTTTGAACTTGACGGTGTTCCTCTAACGGGAAAACTGTCTATTAGTGAGCCGGTTGCCAAAAAAGAAGGAAAGGAAATTACGCTCAACTGGAAAGCTGTGGAGCCAGAAGGGAACGTGAAAGTCTGGGTTTCTACAACCAACCATTTCGAAGAAGGGAAGCGGGACGATTATGTATTGCTTGCTGAAGTTCCCGCCAAAACAGAAGCCGCCACTATTGATGTGTCGGCTTTGCCAAACGGTTTCTTCAAGATCGTGCTGGAAGCCCGGTACAATCACCTCTCGCGCTGGATTGTTGAAAAATGAAGTAGCAAGATTCGGTCTGCCACACAAATGAATTCACTAATTGAAGAATAGTAAGAAAATCTCAAGCAGAACCAGTTTCCATTTAAGCTACTATCTCAGGGAAGTTTCTCTCGTAAGTACTGCATAATAACTTCCTGTCCAGCTTTTAGATCCTCGTATTGACGTTGCGTAGAAATTGTCAATTCGGCTACCCCTTTTGCTACTATATCTACTTTTTGTGCTGTTGTATCTGCTTTTTGATCCGCACGGGTAGCTATTTCTAGAATCTGTCCTTGCCCCTCAACAAGCTTTCCTTGCCCTTCGATAAGACGGTCAATTTTTTGAAGCGAATCGGCCATTAGTAGCTCCATTTGATCAAGTCTGCGTTCTGGTGTCATGGAGCGAGTATAGTCATTGAAATTGAATTATTAGACACATAGTTGGTAAGAAATCTAAATAATCCAAGAGGAATAATACCTGCGGTATTGTCGAGTAACACTACTTAACCCGCGTCCAGGTTTTGGTTTTGCCCAGAAAACTGATGCCCATTACGTAACCCCGTAAATCAATTGAATTGGCATCTTTGAGAGATACTTCACAGCTATAAGTCTTACCATCTTCGGGATTGTAAATCTCCCCATCGCCCCACATATTGTTGCCCTTGTACGTTAAGTTAGTCACCAGGGCTACGTTCAAAAGCGGACGGCTACGCAGTTTTTCATCGGGATTCTCCTTATCAAGCTTTGGTTTGTTGGTCGCCGGATCGTTGGGTTCCATCATCCAGACTAGTTTTCCAAAATACTTGGTCCCCTGTTTATAAATCTGAACCTGATTTTTCTTTTTGGAACTGAGCCATTTGCCCACTATTACATCGGGGTCGTCAGCTTTAGCCACTATGGAGGTGAGTGAAAGGCAAACGACTAGAAGCAGTGTGGTCAGGCGGAACGCGTTCATAAGTGAGTTTTTAGTATGTAAACGTGATAGCGGGTTAATTGTCGTTACGGATACAAATTTATTTATAGTAAGCCGGGTATCTCACTGTTTTTTGACGATGTATATCCTGGTATACATGCAGTAAACTTTGTTCAATGATTCCTTTTGCCTGAGAAGCTGTTCGAGTTAAATTTTGCTGATAGAAAATAATAATTTTTTGCCGGTATGTACCCAGAAAAAGTGAATTTTAAATGGGAAAAGATTAGCACAAATAGCGTCTGATTGTCTTTCAAATCAGTTTACTGTTACTAAATAAGTAAAACGAATGAAGTTTTTACTAAGTCTGAGCTTACTGATTACGCTAAGCCACTTCGGCTTTTCGCAGCCAAAGCCAGTTGGCGTCTTTGATGGCCAAACGGATATTGGCTCCGTACTGCATTCCGGCGCGACTATTTATAAAGCCGCCAATCAGACATATGAAGTAAGTGGTTCAGGTACGAATATATGGGCCAAACAGGATGAGTTTCATTTCGTATGGAAGCGTATCAAGGGGGATTTTGTCGTGTATGTTCGGGCGAATTTTGTCGGTAAAGGTGTTGATCCGCACCGGAAAATCGGGTGGATGGCCAGAGCCAGTCTGGATGCTGCGGCTCCTCACATAAGTGCCGCCGTGCATGGCGATGGGCTTACGTCACTTCAATTTCGGCGGACTGCTGGCGGAGAAACCGAAGAAAATCGCGCTACGATTACGCAGGCCGATATTATCCAGTTAGAACGGCGCGGCAATACGTTCACTATGCGAGCGGCCAAATTTGGCGACCCATTCCAAACGCGGGAGGTGGCCGATGTTACGCTGGGCGAAGACCTCTATGTTGGGCTGTTTATCAGTGCACATAATAAGGATGTTGTTGAGAAGGCAACCTATGAAGACGTTCGGATTAGTGTGCCCGTAAGTCCTGATGAAAAACCCGGCCAGATGAAGCTGGCCAGTCGTCTGGAGCTATTAGACGTGACTACCGGCAAGCGCAGCACAATTCATACGGCTCCTAATTCTATTCAGGCTCCGAACTGGACAAAAGATGGTAAAACACTGGTTTACAACGGAAATGGCTTGATTTACGCCCTCAACATAGCCAGTCGGCGGGAGAAAGTGCTCAATACGGGCGATATCAAAAGCAATAATAACGACCATGTGCTGTCTTTTGATGGCAAAATGCTTGGCCTTAGTAGTCAGGTGAGCGAACTGGGCGGGTCAATCATTTATACCGTTCCTGTGGGCGGAGGTACGCCTAAACAGATTACGCCTAAAGGTCCGTCGTATTTGCATGGCTGGTCGCCCGATGGCAATGATTTGGTATTTTGCGGCTCGCGCAACAACGAATATGATGTCTACAAAGTACCCGCCAAGGGTGGCCCCGAAATTCGCCTGACGGATGCTAAAGGCCTAGACGATGGCCCTGAATATACGCCCGATGGAAAGTATATTTACTTTAATTCCAATCGAACAGGTACGATGCAAATCTGGCGCATGAAGCCCGACGGGAGTCAGCAGGAAGCCGTTACCGATGGCGAGTTTCACGACTGGTTTGCCCATATTTCGCCCGATGGTAAGTGGATGGTTTTTCTGTCGTTTCTGAAAGACGAAGTA
>CAXVWN010000066.1:0-30504 GCA_964263725.1 Spirosoma sp. | reverse complement strand
TACATTTTCGATTACTTTCTGCGCAATCCGATTTGCCAGGATATGGGTCGAAAATTCAAGATTTCTCTTTCATCGAGCGAGAAAGATTCGGCTTATGGCTATATGCACGATGTAGGTCTTGTGGCTCGTATGCAGGATGGCAAGCAGGGCTTTAGAGTAATGCTGGGCGGGGGGTTGGGTGCGCAACCGTTCTCTGCGCAAACCGCCTTTGACTTTCTGGAAGAAGACCGTGTGATTCCTTTCATCGAAGGGGTAATTCGTGTATTTGACCGCTATGGCGAACGCCAGAAGCGCCATAAAGCCCGTATGAAATACTTGCTCAATGATATTGGGCTAACCGAACTATTGCGTCGGGTGGAGGAAGAAACGCTCGCCCTGAAGAATCAGACAGTCCATGTGGCTGACTTAGGAATTGTTGTTCCTGAAAATCGACCCGACGTTTCCAGCTATACTTTGGAAACGACAAATGCTAAGCTACAAACCTGGTTCAAAACCAACGTTTTTGAACAGAAACAAGCGGGTTGGTATGCTGTGCAACTACGGGTGTTGTTGGGCGATATGAACGCCGACACCGCGCGGGCACTGGCGCAGATCGTGAAGCAATACGCGGCCGATGACATTCGGGTAACGGTCAATCAGGGGTATCTGATCCGGTTTATCCGGCCAGAAGATTTGCCAGCCGTATTCGAAGCACTCGATGCGCTGGGGCTGGCGACTCCGGGTTTTGATACCACCGCCGACATCACCACCTGCCCCGGTACCGATACCTGTAACCTGGCCATTTCGAGCAGTTATGGC
This sequence comes from Spirosoma sp., assembly GCA_964263725.1. Taxonomy (GTDB): domain Bacteria; phylum Bacteroidota; class Bacteroidia; order Cytophagales; family Spirosomataceae; genus Spirosoma. The sequence continues at coordinate 29,706 of CAXVWN010000066.1, read as the reverse complement.
ATTACCCGGGCACTGGAAACCATGATGCACGACGAGTTTCCTGATCTGGTTTTCAACGACGATATCAAAATAAAGATTTCGGGCTGCATGAATGGCTGCGGTCAGCATTCGGTCGCCAATATTGGGTATCATGGCTCCTCGCTTAAAAATGGAGCGTATGTGTTACCCGCTTTGCAGGTGTTGCTGGGAGGTGGCTTCAACGGCAAAGGCGAAGGCCTGATTGCCGATAAAGTCATTAAGATTCCGGCGAAACGCGGCCCGGAATCGCTCCGGTCGTTACTGCGTGATTTTGAGGCCAACACTTTCGATGGTGAATATTACAGCGATTACTACGCCCGGCAGGGAAAAAATTACTTTTACCAGCTGTTGAAACCCATCGCCGATTTGAAAACGCTGGTGGACAGTGATTATATCGACTGGGATCATACCGAACAGTATGTAACGGAAGTGGGCGTGGGCGAGTGCGCCAGTGTGCTGATCGACCTTGTCGCGACAACCTTGACCGAAGCGAGTGAAAAACTCGGTTGGGCGCGGGAAGCGTTTGCCGAAAGTCGGTGGGCCGATGCCTTATATCACGCCTACAACGTATTCATTACCGGCGCACGGGCCGCCCTGATGAGCCGCGATATTCCCACGAATACACAACACGGCATCGTCAATGATTTCGACAAAACCTTTGCTGGCGAACTCGATTTTCACGAAGCCGAAGGCGACTTTAAAGCGCTGGCATTCAGCATTAACAAGCAGGAACCCTCAGAAACCTTTGCCCGGCAGTTCCTTGCCCAAGCCGAATCGTTCCTGCAAGCTATTCAAGCCTATCGCGAATTACAGATCGAACGTGAAGGCATACCGGAATTGCAGGAATTGAACCAGGCGCAGGACAGCTAAACTAAAGGTGAAAGAGCGAATGAGCGAAAGTCCAATCAGGCAGTCACTCTTCGCTTTTTCACTCTTTCACTCGTTACATATGAAACTCACTCTCGTAGGGGCCGGCCCCGGCGACCCGGACTTAATAACGGTAAAGGGGATTAAGGCGCTGCAACAGGCCGATGTGGTCATGTACGACGCGCTGGTTCATCCTGATTTACTTGATTATTGCCGGCCCGATGCACTAAAAGTATATGTGGGTAAACGACGGGGTGCCTATTCGTGCATGCAGGAAGATATCAATCCGCTCATCGTGCATTATGCCCAGCAATATGGTCATGTCGTGCGGCTCAAGGGTGGCGATTCCTTTGTGTTTGGGCGGGGATATGAGGAAGTTGAGTTTGCTCGTCAGCACGGCATCGAAACGCAGGTAATCCCCGGACTATCAAGTAGTTATGCCGTACCGGCTTCGGCGGGCATTCCACTCACAACACGCGGTATTTCAGAAAGCTTCTGGGTGGTAACCGCCACCACGAAAGCCGGTCAACTCTCCAATGACCTGCAGTTGGCGGCTCAATCGACGGCAACGGTTGTGGTGTTGATGGGCATGCACAAACTGGCCGATATCATGGCTGTTTTCTCGGCTTGTGGGAAGGCCGAAACGGCCGTTGCCATTATTCAGAACGGCACCCTGGCTGATCAGCAACTGGTGGTTGGGCGCGTCGATACCATTGTCGAAAAGGCCAGCCAATCGGGCATCGATAATCCAGCCATTATTGTTATTGGCGAAGTAGCCGGGCTAGCCACTAACCCAACGATTATGGTTGCTGACAGTATCAGCCAGCAGGTGACAACAAACTAACGAATTACAAGTAGTCTGTTTTTACAACAACCTTGCGCAACCCTTCCAGTAACTGGCGGCTTTCGTTTAATGGCTTCCCTCCCGTTCTTATTTTTTGGTGAGCGGTTTTACCGAAACCTCCTTAAAATAAACGACATCGTGATCGCCATGATTTTGCAGGCCCATGTAACCGGACGCTGGCCGTAACCCATGATAGGGCTCAAAATAAAATTTACGCGCAGCCACCGGGTCACCTTCCTTATAATCGGTCACTTTTACCCCGTTTACATAAACGATGGTTCGTGTGCCCTCCAGGGTAATATCCATCGTGTTCCACTCAGGACCGGGTTTTCCCGGCTTGGCCAACGGTTTTGTCAGTGAATACAACGTTCCCGTAACATGGGTTTCGTCCTCCTTCGAGGTTTCGGGATGATTATCGATTTGAACTTCGTAGCCATAATAAACCGGCATCCATTCTTCGCGCGGCTCAATGGGTATCCGAATAAACACCCCTGAATTGCTGTTTTCTTTTTGCATCCTGTACACCACGCGGAGGGTGCAGTTACTGAATTTTTCCTTTGTCCAATAGAGCAGGCCCAGTCCACCGTGCCCGCGAATCATTCCCTTTTCAACCGACATACTACCCTTGCCCACATGCTTCCAGCCGGTAAGGTCAGTACCATTGAACAGTTGCCGCCAGCCATTGGCAATCGTGCGTTTATCTTTTTGAACGGCCACGGGCGATCCGCTCGCGTTGGCCGGTGTTGAGGCTTCACTATAGCCAACTAGTACGAGAAGACTAAAACCAGCCAACCAGCTTCGGAAGATTACTTTTTTCATAGTCATAGATAGAACGATCCGTTTCGTATAGTTTTGAGTCAGGTGTTCTGCAAGCAACCTGGCTACTACACAGTTTGTACTATTCAGTACGTAAAGATGATTAATCCAAGACTAAAGACATGGCGTTAACCGGCATTGATTATAAATTAGTTGAACCAGATCCATTACTTTTTGACTTTGTGGAAAGTTTCTGGATGCTTGCCAATCACACAGACGAAGAAAAGGACGTGGTTATTTTACCGGATGGCCGGTTTGATATTTTCTTTTCCTGCTCATCTACAGAACCGTTTCACGTTACGCTTTCCGGTCTGGGAAGCGAGCCTTCACGTAGTTCCATCCCGCCCGGAGCGGTCATGTTTGCGGTCAGTTTTAAATTACTCGCTATTGAATATCTGCTTGATACAACCATTGCAAAACTGGTCGATAAAGTAGTTTATTTACCGGCTGATTTTTGGGAAATATCGGTCGATGATTTAGCTAATTTTGATATTTTTTGCCATAAAGTTTCCCATAAAATGTTGGGCTTGGTAAAAGACGATGTGGATGACAGAAAACGCAACCTATTTAATTTGATTTACGCGAAACAAGGCAATCTGACAATTAATGAAATTTCAGAAGTCGTTCATTGGAGTAGCCGCCAAATGAATCGTTATTTTCATTATTGGTTTGGCATTTCGTTAAAAGCCTATTGTAACATTTTACGCTATAGATCATCGTTCAAACACCTTAAAGAAGGAAAGCTTTTTCCCGAGCAGAATTTTACTGATCAGGCACATTTTATTAAAGATGTAAAAAGATATTCCGGTGTCACACCGAAAGAGCTCACTAAAAATAAAGACGACCGATTTATACAATTTTCAACATTGCCGAAGAAATAGCTTTGTCCAGTAAACAAACTAACTGTTCGACGATGCTGATCAACGACAAAAAAATAGCGATAGTGGGCGGAGGCCCCGGCGGATTGACACTTGCCCGGCTTTTGCAGATGAACGGGGCCAATGTAAACGTATATGAGCGCGATCTACATAAGGATGTCAGGGTGCAGGGCGCAACGCTGGACCTTCATGACGAATCGGGTCTTAAGGCGCTCCGAAAAGCCGGATTGATGGATGCGTTTAAAGCCAATTATCGTCCGGGAGCGGATAAGCTGCGCATTGTCGATAAAAACGCAACTATATTTTTGGACGACGATATAAACGCGAAAGTCGAATTATCCCGTCCGGAGATTGACCGTGGTCCGCTGAGAAAAATACTGCTGGACTCGTTGCAGCCCGATACAGTGGTGTGGAACAGCCACTTGGTATCACTGGTGCCGATTAATAACGGCTGGAAACTTGAGTGTCAAAATGGCTCGTCGGCGCTGGCCGATATAGTAATTGCGGCAGATGGGGCAAATTCTAAAATACGTCCGCTCATTACCCCAATCCGACCTTTTTATTCGGGCATTACCGTTGTGGAAGGAACGGTGTATAATTCGGAAACAACCGCGCCACACATACACAAGCTGTTAAACGGCGGCAAAATATTTGCTCTGTGTGACGAAAAAACACTGATTGTAAGCGCAAAAGGAGATGGTAGTCTGGTTTTTTATACCGGTTGTAAAACGGATGAATATTGGTTTCGCACCAGCAGAATAGATTTCACCGACAAGGCGCAAGTGCTTGCCTGGTTTCAACGGGAGTTTTCAGGGTGGAGTAGCCTTTGGTTAGAGCTATTTGACAATTCAGACTCCCACTTTATGCCCCGTCCGCAATACTGCATGCCCCTAGACCAACATTGGGAGGCTTTACCAAACCTTACGATGATAGGTGATGCTGCGCATTTGATGCCACCCTACGCCGGAGAAGGTGTAAATATGGCCATGCTGGATGCGTTGGAATTAAGCGAGTATCTTACCAATTCAGCTTTTCCAGACATACAAACAGCCATCGCTCAGTATGAAAAACAGATGTATGAACGATTTGCTGAAATTGGAAAAATAACACTTGATCAAACCGCTTCCTTACATTCGCCAAGTGCGCTTTCAGATATGATTGGTATGTTCAATTAAATAAAAAAATATATAGACAATCAAGTTTTTTATAGCCTAGAGTACGGATTTAATGTTGTTTTTTTTGTCATTCCAACGATAGGAGGAATCTTGACGATTGACATACACTAAGATTTCTCCTATCGTCGAAATGACAAAAAATACCCAATTCGATTTGAACAATAAAAGCATAAAGAGCTTCCTTATTTTCATCATGCACACATCCGCTCGACCCAATAAAAGATCCAAAGCGATAGCCCAGTTGAGCTGATTTTTCAACCTATTTCAGCGAGATTTTATGCGTGATATTAGCCACAGTAATTGGCATAAAAACGACACTGATTAAAGTGTAGAAAAGCACAATAACAACTCCAGAGATATTTCCATAAAAGGACAAAAAAGCCCCGCCAAGTTTCCTCGGCGGGGCTATCTATTTTTCGTTAAACTACTACTTCACTTCTTCATAAGGCACATCCGAAACGTTGTCGCCTGCGGGTTGGCCCTGGCCGTTACCGTTGGCCGAACCATCACCGTTTCCGGCGAAATCCGCACCGCCCGCTGGGTTAGCTCCATCCGTGTTGGTGGCGTTGTACATTTCGGTTGAGGCCGTAGCCCAGGCTGCGTTCAGCCCTTCCAAGGCCGTGTCGATGCCCGCTAAGTCACGGGAACCGTGTGCCGTGCGGAGCGTAGCAAGAGCCGTTTCAATAGCCGACTTGTTCCCTTCCGACAGTTTGTCGCCGTATTCTTTCAGTTGCTTTTCCGTCTGGAAAATCATAGAGTCAGCCGCGTTGACTTTCTCAACGGTTTCGCGCTCAATTTTATCGGCCGCTTCGTTGGCTTTGGCTTCTTCGCGCATCCGGCTGATTTCCGCGTCGGTTAAACCGCTCGATGCTTCAATCCGGATTTTTTGCTCTTTACCCGTGCCTTTATCCTTAGCCGTTACGTGTAAGATACCGTTGGCATCCACGTCGAAGGTTACTTCAATTTGCGGTACACCACGCGGTGCTGGTGGAATATCGGACAGGATAAACCGGCCTAATTGACGGTTCTGAGTCGCCATTGGCCGCTCACCCTGCAAGATGTTGATTTCTACGCTCGGTTGGTTGTCCGAAGCCGTCGAATAGGTTTCAACTTTCTTGCTTGGAATTGTCGTGTTGGCGTCCACCATTTTGGTAAATACGCCACCCATCGTTTCGATACCCAGCGAGAGCGGAATAACGTCGAGCAACAGTACGTCTTTTACTTCACCCGTCAATACACCACCCTGAATAGCAGCACCAATAGCTACGGCTTCATCGGGGTTAACGGCTTTCGAAGGCTTGCGACCGAACAGTTTTTCAACTTCATCCTGCACTTTTGGAATCCGGGTCGAACCACCTACCAGAATGACTTCGTCAATCTGACTGGCCGATAAACCCGAATTTTTCAGGGCACGACGGCATGGTTCCAGACTACGTTGAATCAGCGAATCGGCTAATTGCTCGAATTTCGCCCGGCTCAATGTTCGTACTAAGTGCTTTGGAATGCCATTTACAGGCATAATATACGGTAAGTTGATTTCTGTAGAGTTAGCACTCGACAACTCAACTTTCGCTTTTTCAGCCGCTTCTTTCAGGCGTTGCAGAGCCATTGGGTCCTGACGCAGATCAATAGCTTCGTCTTTCTTAAACTCGTCGGCGAGCCAGTCGATGATCACCTGGTCGAAGTCATCACCACCAAGATGTGTATCACCATCGGTCGATTTTACTTCAAACACACCATCACCGAGTTCCAGGATTGAAATATCGAACGTACCACCACCGAGGTCAAACACGGCAATTTTCTGATCGACATTCGTTTTATCCAGACCGTAGGCCAATGCGGCTGCGGTTGGCTCGTTGATAATCCGTTTTACGTCCAGACCCGCAATCGCACCGGCTTCTTTAGTTGCCTGACGCTCAGCATCATTGAAGTAAGCCGGCACCGTAATAACGGCTTCTGTTACCGTCTGACCAAGATAATCTTCGGCTGTCTGCTTCATTTTTTGCAGAATCAAAGCCGAAAGCTCCTGGGGCGTATATTGACGGTCTCCGATACGCACGCGGGGCGTACTGTTCGGGCCGTTTTCTACGTCGTATGCGACATTTTTAATTTCATTGGTCACCTCGCTATAGCGTTTACCCATGAAACGCTTAATCGAGGAGATCGTATTTTTGGGGTTGGTGATGGCCTGGCGTTTGGCAGGTGCGCCAACTTTACGTTCGCCGTTGCCGTTGTCCATAAACGCGACCACCGACGGCGTCGTCCGTGCTCCTTCGGAGTTGGGGATCACGACCGGCTCGTTGCCTTCCATCACGGCCACGCACGAGTTCGTGGTGCCTAAGTCAATACCAATAATTTTTCCCATAACTGGATTTAGTTTCTTTAGATGCTGTGGTTGTAAATTGACAGACATAACCTATCTATCAATACAAATGCCAGCTCGGAAAATTCTTTAATTTGCTGTCAGATTGGCAGAATAATATGCCTGAGTGGGCCAGAATGACGCGTTTAGAGCAAACCACCTAAAATCGTGGCAGAGTTCTGTCAACAACAGCTTGGGCAGATGGAGACGTAGCCTTCAACTGGAATATAAAACGACGGATAAATCTGTCATATCGACAAAATGAGGCAGGTCATTAAAGCGATCAATCAACTTATTGCCTTTGTCCTGGAGATTGGGATGCTTATATCACTAGGTATTTGGGGATTTCATGGCGAACAATCTACCGGCGAAAAATACCTACTCGGGTTGGGTCTCCCGCTACTGGTGGCTGGAGTATGGGGTATATGGGCTGCTCCCAGATCGGCCTACCGGCTGGCTCTACCGTATCGGCTCTTGTTTAGTTTTACACTTTTCGCTTTAACTGCTTTTCTGTTATATCGGCTGGGGCACGGTACGGTGGCTATTGTGTTTGTCATCTTCGCTCTTTTGAGTGCTCTAGTCGAATTAGCTTTCGATTAATAAAACCCAGTAGACAACTACAATAAACATAAAAAGGCAGACCAAAAATATGGCCAGCCTTTTTTATCCATTACTATGTACACTTTATTTACCGCCGAACAGGCCACCCAGCATACCACTCAGGCCGCCACCTTGGCCACCTTGTTGCGTAGCTACGCGAAGTAGATCGTTCATATCCAGTTTGCCATCGGCCATGGCTGATCCAGCCATACCCATCCAGTCAACACCGTGCTGACCTGTAGCAGCACCCAAAATTGAGTTTCCATCAACGCTGGAATCGTTTGGATCAGACGCTTTGCTCATCAATTTGCTCAATACCATCGGCACAACGGCAGCCGCCACCGACATGGCTACCTGAGGAGATATACCTAACTTTTGCATCAAATTTTGTTCAACGTGCTCTTGAACACCTTGTGTAACAGGGCTTTGCTGAACATTACCACCACTAACAACCATGCCAAGCAAACTACCCAGACCGCCACCCTGTGCTTGCTGACCAAGGCCACTCATAATACTGCTGGCAACTGTCTGCATAACGCTGTCATTCTGGCTATTTGGAATAGCTGGATTATTGGTAACAGCCTGACCCGCTTGCTGTTGAACCAAATTCATTAAGGTCTCTAACATGATTCTTTTTGTTTATAAAATGGTAAGCAGGAACAGGTTAATTGGGTACCTGGCTCAAAATTAGATAGATTCCAATACATACTTCACCTGAATCGGTTAATTTTAGCGTGAATCTATTTCTGTACTATGACGAACGAAAACTCAAAAAGTAGCGATGAGGTTTCAAAAAATATACCCTTTAGCGAACACGTAAACCTGTTGCTTACGGATTTGCTTTATCCAAGTGAATCCGACGAACCTATCGAACCTGTAACCTGCTATCTCCATCAGGCTGAACCGCTGACAGTTAGTCAAATCAAAGACTGGCTGATGCTGCCTCCATCAATCTATGTAGAGGAAATACCGGAAGCCGATTTCTGGGAGCCAGTCGCTACTGACCAGGATTGGTATGGCGATGAGGAGAAAGCCCGTACCGCCAAATTTGGTCAACTCAAACAGATTTTAGAAACCGAACTAACTGTTCGGCAAGTATTTCGGGTGGGCGAGTCAGAGATGGATGTGTATGTGCTGGGCCGTCAGGAAGAGGGTGGCCGGGCAGGAATTAAAACCAAAATTATACAGACGTAAGTAAATGAATAATGTTTTTCACTATCCATCGGTCGTTATTCATTGTCCATTATTAATTATCCATTTACTTATCTGCCAGTACGACTAAAACGAAAAACCCCGGTAATGAGCCGGGGTTTTCATTTATTTAGGTCTGTTTACTTTACTTGTTCCACAACGGCGGCAAAAGCTTCCGGGTGGTTCATGGCCAGATCAGCCAGTACTTTACGGTTGAGTTCGATGCCCGATTTGTTGAGGGCACCCATGAAGACCGAGTACGACATACCATGTATGCGCGCACCGGCGTTGATCCGCTGAATCCAGAGACCCCGGAAATCGCGTTTCTTAGCACGGCGGTCGCGGTACGAGTACCCTAAGCCTTTTTCGACAGCATTTTTAGCAACTGTCCAAACATTTTTACGTCGACCAAAATACCCTTTGGCCAACTTCATTACTTTTTTCCTACGAGCCCTGGAGGCAACGTGATTGACGGAACGTGGCATTGTATGTAATTTGTTTTTTGATGACCGGCGGGAAGATGACTATATAATGTATAATGAATAAAGTACACTGGCTTTGGCCAGTTTCGTTATTCATGTTGCATTATTCATGATGCATTCCTCTTGTAAGGCCGGGTATCGGGTGAAACGTGATAACCAGACGCAACTGCGTCTTTTTTGTCTTAGACGTTTAGCAGCGCTTTGATGCGACGCTCGTCTGTACCATCAACCAACGTGTCGTGTACTAAATTACGCTTTTGCTTGGTCGATTTTTTAGTCAGAATATGACTGTGGAAGGCGTGCTTCCGCTTGATTTTTCCTGTGCCGGTCAGCTTGAAACGCTTCTTGGCACCTGAATTGGTTTTTACTTTTGGCATTATAGTAAACCGCTTTGTATGGAAAATTAAGTAAACAGGCCGCAAAGATACAAAAAAGTTGTCAGTCGGCAGTAACCGCCAGTAAGTTTTGTATTGATGACTAATCACAATCCGATTCGTTGCAGGCACCAAATTTAAAGTTTGATCAACTGATAAAGCCCTGTACAAGTAATCCGTCCGGATTGCCTATACAGGGCTTTATCAGTTAACCTGATCAGCAAGTGCTTAACCTACTGGTCAGTAGAAAGAAATTGTCTCTCCAGTCACGTTATTTTTTAGGAACGACCACTTTAGGCGACAGGAACATACTCATCCGCTTGCCTTCGAGCTTGGGCTCCGATTCTATCTTACCAAATTCTTCCAATCCTTTGGAAAAACGCTCCAGTAACTGGAAACCCCGGTCTTTAAAGACAATGGCCCGGCCAACAAACTGTACGTAGGCTTTCACCTTCGCCCCTTCTTTCAGGAAGTTGATCGCGTGCTTAAGTTTGAACTCAAAGTCGTGATCATCGGTATTGGGACCAAAGCGTATTTCTTTGATAACGACCTTCGTCGCGTTAGCCTTAATCTCTTTTTGCTTTTTCTTTTGCTCGTATTTGAACTTGGAGTAGTCGACAATACGGCAAACGGGCGGTACGGCATTGGGCGATACTTCCACAAGGTCGAGGTTTTGCGCCTTGGCCATAGCCTGCGCTTTGTTCGTCTCGTAGATTCCCTGCTCTACATTTTCGCCTACCACCCGCACTTCGCGAGCCAGGATACGCTCATTGACTTTATAGGGTTCTTCAACCACGCGACGGGGTGGTCTCCGCTGGGGTAATGCCATAAATTGTGTTTAGTGTGCTATTTTAATTCGTTTTGAAAACGTACTGTGGCTCAAAAAGTTCGGGAATCTATTGAAAATACTCGTTCAGTGCAAGTTTAGATTAGTTTACTGTATTTAGTTTACGATAAACGGAGGCAATAAAGACCCTTTTCCCACCCATCGTAAACCAAATACAGCTCATCAACCCTTATATTTTTACCTCTGCCTGAAACGACTTCACAAACTCCTCAACGCTCATACTGCCAAGATCGCCCTGGCCTTTTCGTCGGACAGATACTCTACCCTCAGCGGCTTCTTTTTCGCCAACGATCAGCATATAAGGTACTTTATTTACTTCGGCATCCCGAATTTTACGACCGATTTTCTCGTCACGCAAATCCACAAAGCCGCGAATATCCTGCTCCTGCAATGTAAAAAATAAGTCGTTCGCGTAGTCTTCATACTTTTCTGATATTGGCAGAATCGCAATCTGATCGGGGGAGAGCCAGAGCGGAAAATTACCACCCGAATTCTCAATCAGAATGGCGATGAAGCGCTCCATCGACCCAAACGGTGCCCGGTGAATCATAACAGGACGGTGCTTCTGGTTGTCGGCGCCGATATATTCCAGTTCAAAGCGATTGGGCAGGTTGTAATCGACCTGAATCGTTCCCAACTGCCATTTCCGGCCGAGGGCATCACGCACCATAAAATCAAGCTTAGGGCCGTAAAAAGCCGCTTCGCCCAACTCCGTTACGGTTGGCAATCCTTTTTCGGCGGCCGCTTCGATAATGGCCGACTCTGCCTTTTCCCACAAATCGTCCGATCCGATATACTTGGTTTTATTTTCAGGATCACGCAGCGAAATCTGGGCGCTATAATCCGAGAAACCAAGTGTTCTGAAAACGTAGAGCACCAGGTCGATCACCTTCATAAACTCGTCTTTCACCTGATCGGGGCGGCAGAAGATATGGGCGTCGTCCTGTGTGAAGCCACGCACCCGTGTCAACCCGTGCAACTCCCCCGACTGCTCATACCGATACACCGTACCGAACTCGGCCAACCGCAGGGGCAGGTCGCGATACGAACGCGGTTTGGTTTTATAAATCTCGCAGTGATGCGGGCAGTTCATAGGTTTAAGCAAAAACTCCTCGTTCGGATCGGGCGTTTTAATGGGCTGGAACGAGTCTTCACCATATTTTTCCCAGTGGCCCGAGGTCACATAGAGTTGCTTGCTGCCAATGTGGGGCGTTACAACGGGCGAGTAACCGGCCCGTACTTGCGCTTTCCGCAAGAAATTTTCCAGGCGCTCGCGCAATACGGTGCCTTTAGGCAACCACAAGGGTAACCCCGCTCCTACTTTCTCCGAAAACGCAAACAGCTCCAACTCCTTACCTAATTTGCGGTGGTCGCGCTTTTTGGCTTCTTCCAGCAAATAGAGATAATCGTCGAGTTCTTTTTGTTTGGGATACGTGACGGCGTAAATACGCGTCAGCTGCTTATTTTTTTCATTGCCGCGCCAGTAGGCTCCGGCCACATTCATAAGTTTAGCCGCTTTAATAAACCCCGTGTTCGGGATATGCGGCCCCCGGCAGAGATCGGTAAAATCGCCCTGAGTATAGAACGTAATGGTTCCATCAGCCAAACCGTCGAGCAAATCGAGTTTATAGGGATCGCCTTTTTCCTCAAAATAAGCAACGGCATCGGCCTTGCTCATCGGCTTGCGAATATATTGCTGTTTCTGGCGGGCTAGTTCGAGCATTTTAGCCTCTACCTTCTTGAAGTCTTCCTGCGAAAAAGGTTGTCCGCCGAGATCAACATCGTAGTAAAACCCGGTTTCAACGGCCGGTCCAATACCGAACTTCGTGCCCGGATACAGGGCTTCGAGAGCCTCGGCCAACAAGTGAGCCGATGAGTGCCAGAACGTTGCTTTTCCTTCGGCGTCGTTCCATGTCAGAAGCTGGACGTTCGCATCCTCATCGATAGGTCGCGTGGCATCCTGAACCACGCCGTTTACTTTGGCAGCCAGCACATTACGAGCCAGTCCTTCACTAATTTGGGTAGCAATATCCAGCCCGGTACTTCCTTTGGGATACGGCCGAACGCTACCGTCGGGCAGCGTCACGCGGATTTGTTCGTCCTGCGCAATCATACGTTTAACTCATTTATTTGTGGGCACCCGCGGCTTACCTACAACTGTAAGCCACTTTATTAAATGGATAATGTACAAATTTATACTGACAGTTCCGATACGATCATAACTCATTATAAATTATTCACTACACACAATTCATTCCATTAATTCTGTCCAATCGGTTTCACCGTTCGCTGGAGTGAATCGCCGGAGTGAGTCGTTACGCGGGCCTTCGGCTGAATAATCGAGATACGAACCCGGGTTGTATCAATTACGGTTCGGGCTCGTGCCTGTGTCATTGGCCTGGCCACCGTATCCGGCAAAAATAAGGAGTTATATGAGTTTTGCGCGTATTGTCTTCGCTGAGAACGCCATAAACCGGCAGCGGCCTGCTGATCGGTGGCATTTTGCCGGGTCGCTTTGGTATAGGCCGCAATCGCTAAATCATACTGCCCCATTTGTTCATGACAGTAACCTATGTACGTATCAATACGCGGAAATAAGGGGCGAAGTTGCTGCACGCGCTGATAATTGGCTAAAGCCCCATAATAATTACGATACGTCTGATTAATCAGCCCCATCTGAAAATAAGCCTGGTAGTAACCTGGCTGCACTTTCATTGTCTGTTGGTAATAGATCAGGGCGCTGTCGAGTTTCCCCTCCGTATGATAAATCAGGCCCCGGCCATAGTACAGTCGGGCATTGTTTGGAAAGTAGCGCAAGGCCTGCTGGTTATAGACGAGCGCAGAATTGGGGTCACCAAGCGTTCGATAGACCGAAGCTAATTGATTATAGGTTTCCAGGTAGCGGGGCTTTAGCCGTAGCGACTGCTGATAGAGGGTCAATGCCTGGGCTGTATCACCCTGCCGGGCAGCCATCAGTCCATTAAAAAAATAGGCTTCACCATCGTAAGGAGCCATTTGCAGAGCCTTAGCGACGTAAAGTTTAGCTTTATCGAACTGATTTTGCTGCTGTAGTAAATCGCCCTGCAACGTATATAATTCCGGCGTATCGACGCCTAAAATTTCGGCTCGCTGGGCGTTCTGGAGGGCTTTGGCCGGTTGCTGTAAGGCACGGAGAATTTGAGCGCGTGTCAGGTAGTATGAACCGGCATCATCGTTCCGGCCGATGGCTTCATCAATATCGGTCAGTGCTTCATTCATCCGACCCATCGCCAGCAGAATAACGGCCCGTTTGGCATAAGCTGATGCGGGCGAAGATTGATTGATGGCCAGCGTCAGCGCGCGCAACGCACCCTCAACCCGACTGGTATCACCTGGTTTTGGAAAGTCCGGAATGTGGGCCGTTTGCCGATTAGTATTGCCGCAAGCGAAAAGAAAGAACGATACAAGGAATAAAAAAGTAGCACACAGGGTGAAGGAGTGAAATTGACGATTCAGTTTCACTCCTTCACCCTGTCTATTTTTCATCTCTTTCACGACGCGAATCGATAAAATACGCCCAAAGGTAGCCGTTTTTGAAAGCTGTCCGGCATAAATAGCTCACCCCATTCCGGGTTCGGTACGCTACCAAAAACCTGCCCCATCAGGTTATCCAGAATGAGTGACGAAAACCCAAGCGAATACAGGTTAATGATAAAGAAAAAGTCGTTCTGATCCAGTAAGTCGGCGCAGGATTTGAGCAGGTCGTTAAGGTGCTCTTCAAGTACCCACTTTTCCCCATCGGGACCACGACCATAGGCGGGCGGATCGAGAATGATACCGTTGTAGCGATTTCCCCGTCGAACCTCTCGCCGAACGAATTTTACGGCATCTTCAACCACCCAGCGAATATTATCTAATTCGCTGTGGTCCATGTTCTCCCGCGCCCAGCTGATAACGGGTTTTACGGCATCAACGTGCGTAACATCGGCTCCGGCCTGACGGGCCGCCAGCGAAGCGCCACCTGTATAAGCAAACAGGTTGAGTACCTTCGGCCGGGGAACAGTGGATGAAAGCGCCTTTATTTTATCGTGTATATACGACCAGTTATCGGCCTGTTCGGGAAAAAGACCCACGTGCTTAAAGGTCGTCAGGGCAAGTTTAAACTTCAGATTCAGCCCACCCTGCCGGAACGAGACGTACCAGGGGTCGCGCATATCGGGCGAGGTTTGCCAATCACCCCGTTCGGGCGATTGGCGGTCTCGCCGAAAAGTAGCGTGTGCCCGGCGTTCCCATTCTTCCTCTGACAGTGATTTATCCCAAACAGCCTGCGGTTCGGGGCGGGCCAGAATAAACTCGCCAAAGCGTTCAAGTTTCTGAAAATTTCCCGAATCAATCAGTTCGTATTCTGCCCAGCTTTCGGGAGTAATCAGTTGAATGTCAGCCATAGTATTTATAATTATGAATGATCAATGATGAATTATTACGCTTCGAGAAAATTGATCATTCATAATTCTTCATTCATTTTTTGTCCCATCTTCAAAATCAGTTCAAACTCGTCGGGACGGACGGGCATAACTGACAAACGAGATTGTCTGATGAGGCTAATATTTGCCAGCAGCGGTTCGGCTTTAATATGGGCGAGAGTAACGGGTTTTTCCAACGCCATAACGGGCTCCAGTTCGACAGCTACCCAGCGTAAATCATCGGGTACGCCGGGGTCCTGATAAAACTCGCGTACCACATTTGCCAACCCGACAACGCCGGGTTTGGTAATGCTATGGTAAAACAAGACCTGATCGCCCAATTGCATGGCCTTCAGGTTGTTGCGAGCCTGATAATTGCGAACGCCGTCCCAGACGGCTCGCCCTTGTTCGATAAAATGATGCCACCCGTAAGTATCGGGTTCAGATTTGACGAGCCAGTAATTCAATGAGTGTGTTAGCGAATGATGACTGAGTGAATGAATTATGGCAAACCTACTCGCTCACGCTGTCACTCACTCAAAATTTTATCAATAATAATCGTCGTGTTCGGCGCTGTTGCCGAAAGGTGAGCCGTATTCGTCCACGTCGTCGTCAAAACGGGAGCCGGCACTGTGTAAAGCCAGCGCTTTCTGGATAATCATTATCTGCCCGGTATGGTACATATCATGATTAATAATGCCGTGCAGCATGTCGTAATACGTATAGTCACGACCGGGAACGATATCTTCCAGGAACTCGTCGTCGTCGCGTTTATCGAGCTCATTGATGAGTTCTTCCTGGCTCAGGCTCAATTCCATTTCGAGGGCTTCCCACTCGAAATCGTCGACCTTATCGGGTATGGCGCCAAAGTTTTTAGCGGGCGTTATGATATCGAATGTTTCATCGCCCTGCATTTTTTTGACGCAGAAAATCCGCCAGCTGGTCATGTGAAAAACCAGTTCGGCAATGCTGTGCGTATTGGGAGAAATTCGACGCCCGGCCATATCGGGCGTTACACTTCTCAATACATCAACGACTGATGGACCATGCCAGGCTTCCTCGCCTTCATACGTCGTGTTCAGTAAGTCAATGATGCGGATGAGTTCATCGTTAGGGACCATAATCAATGCGTAGTAGAGTTGTCTAAGTCTCTGGGGTAATCACCAGCACAAGTCAGCAACGTATGTATTATAATAAAAAATCAGTGTTAAACTTTTCCAAGTAATTCAGCCGGGCTACACCTTGTTTGACTCATTTATATAGTCATGTAGGGTACAGTTGGGGACCTAAAACTTAAAAATTAGCCACAAAGGTAAGTTAATATCACTGGCTTCTAAAAAAACCAGGAAACACATTTAACCAGATAGCTCTAGCTAAACGTTCGGTATTCTTCATTTAAAATAGGAAAATAGAGTGGCATGTTTTGTGTAATAAACTAATCTATATTCTTTCGCCTACCAACAAGTGACCAAAAAACAAGCACTATGTCTCAGTGAAGAATATAGATTTATGATTCGATCTAAGCTTATACATCTTCTGTTGGCTTGCCTGGTTTTTTGTTCTACTTGTTTTAGCCAGACAAGCAAACCTTTGCGTTACCGGTCTGAAATTGGTAGTTATTTTACAACATCGGGAGAAACTCCATTCTGGTTACGAGCCAATCAGTATGGTATTGTACCGCGCGAAACCTCACTAATGACCCTCCGCCATGCCATGCGGGTGGACTATCATGATACGCCAAAAACTAAACTCGACAGTTTACGGGCCGCCAATCGACGGATTGACTGGGGTTGGGGGGCCGAAGCGGTGCTGAATGCGGGATCCACCTACAAACTTCTCATACCGGAAGCTTACGTAAAAGTCAAATTTGGGAAAGGGCTGGAAGTCTGGGCGGGCCGACGACGGGAAATTATCGGCCTGGTTGATTCAACGCTTACATCGGGTTCTTACGCGTGGTCGGGAAATACGCTGCCGATGCTAAAAATCCAGATTGCTGTTACTGATTACATGCCCAGAAATGGGTTATTTGGGTTCAAAGGATTTTATGCCCACGGCTGGTTCGAAGAAGATCGGTTCATCAAAAATATTCTGCTGCACCAGAAAGCCCTTTATGGGCGATTTGGCAAACCACACTGGCGATTGAAACTGTACGGCGGTATCAACCATCAGGTTATGTGGGGCGGAAATACCGAACGTCTCCCCGGTTCGGTCATCAAAAATAACCAGTTACCCAACCGTTTCAGCGATTATATTGACGTTGTTACAGCTAGTGCATTGGGCAATCGCACCGATATAGATACCAATCGAATTAGTTCATTCGACCGGGAGAACCGTATCGGAAATCATCTAGGCACAGTAGATGTAGGATTTGAATACACGGGACGCCACTTTTCCATTTTTGCGTATCGCCAGAATATTTATGAAGACGGATCTCTGTTTTATCTGATCAATATCCAGGATGGGTTAAATGGACTACGCCTTCGGAATCTTCGACCGGTCAACAGGAATGGTTTTCAGATTCAGAATATCCTACTGGAATATCTGTATACAGAGAGTCAGGGCGGAGCTTTATTCTTAGAGAACGCATCGCAGCGGGGCCGCGATAACTATTTTAATCATTCGCAGTATCAGGACGGTTGGTCGCGTTTTGGGATGACGATGGGAACGCCTTTTATTAGCCCATCCGGCGATAGTCGAACCGATTTGCCGCGCTACGGATTCACCAACAATAACCGGGTGGCGGTCATGCATGTAGGCCTGTCGGGACAAGCCTACGATTTTTTACGGTTTCAACTGAAGGCATCGTATAGTGAGAATCTTGGCACTTATGAAGTACCGTTTGCGCAAATGGTGCGTCAATTTTCTTCGGTTCTGAGTTTGTCAGCCCCAATTCCAATACTGGGTGGTATAACGGCTAATGCATCAGTTGCTACTGATATGGGCGACCTATATAACAATAGCGTTGGTTTTTATGTGGGCATTCGAAAAGAGGGCCAAAGTCGGAAACGGAGACAACTAGACGAATAAGTGTCCTTTACAAGAAAGAAGTGCCCCAGGAATATTCATATTTCTGGGGCACTTCTTTCTTGTAACTTAAGTGGCGGTCTTAGCGTTTCGTACCAAAATCCGTCACCCAGTAATGTTTGTACGTACTGCTGGCACTGTATCCATAGCCCACGCCTACATTCTTGAAGTTGGCGCTCATGATATTTGTGCAGTGACCAGTCGACTTCAGCCAACCATCGACTACAGCGCGCGTTGTCGTATAACCAGCCGCAATATTCTCACCGGCAGCCCGCCAGATATACCCTTCGCGGGTCATTCGGTCCCAGGGCAGCGACCCATCACGACCGGTGTGGCTGAAGTAATTATAGGTAGCTAAATCGACGGCAAATTTATCGGATGCGGCATTGAGTTGGGTATCCAGCGTTAAGGCCGGCACCGCTGGGTAAACGGTCGTACCACATTGGCATGGTTTCGACCGTGCCTGATTGATATATGTCAGCACTTCCTGTTGCTGGGTAGTTGTAGCCAGTGCAGCCCGTGCGCCAGTAAGGTCCGGGGCTACAGCCGACGTTCCGGTCCCGCCCTCTTTGTACATCGACGACATAACCGGGGCGGGGGTTTGGGTAGTTTCTCTATCCGATTGACAGGCAGCTACGGCCCAAAACAGGGATGCGACTCCTAAAAAGTACCTAAGTTTCATCGTTATTATTTTAGGTTAATTTGTCTATTAAACGGTAGATTAGCCCGCATTATTACAAATATACTTGACTTTATTATATATTAAATTTACAAATAAATAAAAACGAAAACAAATATAGATACTATTTTTTCGCACATTAGAGGTAATCTCTAACTTTTGGAGACATGCTTATTCAGTCGTTTGCCAACGCAATGAAACTACGGTTGCAGACGGCACGAGAATCAGAAAAATGAGTTGATTAAGAATTACGCTTCCGTTCCCAATTGCCTTTTTCGGGTTGCGGGCGTATCACATACACGTCAAGGAGCGCGTAAGGACGGGCAAGGTACTCGCGGATTAATGTGCGCAGGGAGTATCCATCGGGCACATCCTGAGCGGCAAACGCAATGGCTGCCATACCTTCATGATTGCCAATATAAAGGGCGCGGGCATTGTGGAAATTTTGGGAGATAATCGTAATTTTCTCCTGATTGAAAACGTCTTTGCACCGCACCACCGAATCGAACGTTCGGTAGCCTGCATAATCAAGCGTCATTACCGAAGCTGGAACACCGAGTTTTATCAGGGCTCGCTGCATATCTACCGGTTCATTGTAGTATTCCGAGTCGTTATTCCCGCTCAGAATCAGGTACTTTACTTTACCTTCTTTCCAAAGCCGGGCTGTAGCCTCCATCCGATACCGGAAAAATAGATTTTCCTTGCCCGTTCTAACAAACTTACTGGTGCCGAGCACCAGCCCAATATCATTGGCGGGTAATTCGTGAATGTTAAAATAAATCTGGTTTCGGGTATTATACACCACCCACCAGTTACTAAACAATACGACCGTTGCCCCAACAAACAATAGGGCAATACCCGCTTTGATCACGCCCTTAACCACACGGACTCCAACCGCTTCGCGGGGCGTATCGTTACTGTAGTCCGTAGCCAAGGTCGTGTTCATTTAGTCAACGGCTAAAATGCGGATTTTCAATTAATCCAACCACATTACCAAATGGGTCTTTTATCGTGGCAACCTTAATACCATCGCCCACTTCCTGAATTGGGGTCTGGAGGGTTGCCCCCAAATTCAGGAAATGCGGTAAAGTAAGGTCAATATCAGCAACACCCCAATAGGTTATAGTGCTGCCGTCGACAATTTGCGCATTAGGGTCCAGCCCCAGTTCATAACCGCCAACGGAAAACCCGACATAAAATGGCTGATCAAAATACGGTTCAATACCTAATCCCTGCGCATACCATTCTTTGGTAGCCGCCAAGTCGGGTGCCGCATAAACGACCGTCCGTAACCCCAACAATTTCGTTTCTGCCATAGCCATTATCGGTAGATTCTTATAAACCGTTGAGATCTATAAGAATTGACATGCATCAGGAGAACAAGCCTAATTGTGCAGACTCCTTTTCTTCCACTTCGGTTGTAACAAGGGTAATCGGCTCTACTACGACTGTCGCTTTTATGGTCTCTGCCACAATTTTTGGTGGCAGTAGTTTAACCTCCTTCACTTTAGCAAAGGGCAGTTTATTTCCCATTGCTTTCCAGCCGCGTACATCAATAAACCCTTCCGGTTCCAAAATCATCTTCTCCAGTGGTCCGCGATCTTTCACCTGGTGGATAATCTCAATACGTGGGTAACGATCTATGGTGATTGCCAGACTCTTAGAGCCTTTAACATCACCAATGTAACTAAATTTTTTGTCTATTGATGTCGTCTCGACCTTAAATCGCTTCACGTACCAGGCTTTTTGATTGGCTTCGTAATAGATCGCCGACAACACCGTTTCGGGGTCGAATTTCATCAGCACAGCTATATCATTCGGCTCGTACCGATTCGACAAATCAAAACTTGTCAGTTCATATTGACCATCTTTATAAACGACCAGAATGCTGTCTTTGGCATCGAAGTTGCCCAGCAAACGACCCCGTTCGTCGCGACTAAGCCGACCAAGATGCTCATCGTACCAGATATCGACGCCACCGAGGGTGGAAACACCACCGGTTTTCTGGGTGATTTTTCGTACCGGATACTTCGTGAGAATGTTGCCCTGCGCTGACCGATTTTTAATACCAACGGATGCAAAATCAAAGTCGAATTGCTTAATCTTGGCCGAACACTGGGCGGTCAGGTTGATCGTAATGACCTCAGCCTCGCCGTTGTCGTTCGCGCTGAAATAGGTCATCTTCGACTTCGGGTTACCCATTGTCAGGTCATATTCCTTATCGCGGGTAACGCCCGTGACAGGGAATCGTTTGGCCATCGAGATACCCGATTTTGAGTCCAGATAAACCAGGTTATATATCTTACGCTCGTCGTTTTTCTTGAATACCGAAACATGAACAATATCCTTGCCGACAAATACTTTTTCCGCAACTTTCACCACCATGCACGTCGCGTCGCGCCGGAATATAATGATGTCGTCAATATCGGAGCAATCGCTAACATATTCGTCTTTTTTCAGACCATAGCCAATGAACCCGCCTTCGCGATCGACATACAGTTTCTGGTTGGCAGCGGCCACAACACTCGCGGCAATTGTGTTGAACGCCCGAATTTCGGTTTTACGCTCGCGACCTTTGCCGTACTTCTTTTGCAGGTCTTTGTAATACGCAATGGCAAATCGTGTGATGTTAGCCAGGTTATCCTCCGTTTCGGCCAACTCCTGCTCCAACCGACGCATCAATTCCTCGGCCTTAAACCCATCGTACTTGGAAATACGTTTGATTTTAATTTCCGTTAACCGGATCAGGTCATCCTGCGTGATGGCGCGGTAAAACTGTTTTTTGTACGGTTTAAGTGCCTTGTCAATCGCTTCCAGAACAGCCTCAAACGTTTCGCACTCTTCAATTTTTCGGTAAATCCGGTTTTCAATAAAAATCTTTTCGAGCGAGCTATACAGCAACCGCTCCATCAATTCACTACGCCGAATCTCTAACTCGCGTTGCAGCAGGTGTACAGTCTGGTGCGTGTTAACGCGCAGAATATCCGTTACACTGACAAAATGCGGCTTGTCGCCGATGATGACGCAGGCATTGGGCGAAATAGACACCTCGCAATCGGTGAAGGCGTAGAGGGCATCAATTGACACATCGGGCGAAACACCGGGTTGCAAATGCACCAGAATCTCGACGTCCCGGGCCGTATTGTCTACGACCGCAGCCACGTTCCGGCTCGGCGATTTAATACGGATTTTGCCCAGTTCAGCCGCCTTCACAATTGACTCGATCAACTGCGGGGTCGTTATACCATAGGGCACATCGCGAATGGCCAGCGTTTTCTTATCAACTTCCTCAATTTTGGCCCGAACCCGCACTTTGCCGCCCCGGTGACCATCGTTGTAATTACTAACATCAATGTGGCCGCCCGTCTGAAAATCGGGGAAGAGCGACACGGGTTTGTCTTTGAGGATATTAATCGAAGCCTCAATAAGTTCGTTGAAATTGTGCGGTAGAATTTTGGTCGAGAGGCCAACGGCTATCCCTTCCACGCCTTGTGCCAGCAAGAGCGGAAATTTAACCGGCAGGGTAATGGGTTCTCGTTTTCGACCATCATACGACAACTGCCATTCGGTGGTTTTATCGTTATAAATGGCATCCTGCGCGAACTTCGAAAGCCGCACTTCAATATAACGCGGGGCAGCGGCACCATCGCCTGTACGCACGTCGCCCCAGCTACCCTGCGTATCGAACAGGAGTTCTTTCTGGCCAATATTCACTAAAGCTTCACCAATGGAGGCATCGCCGTGCGGGTGAAACTGCATGGTTTGCCCGATAACATTGGCCACTTTATTAAAGCGACCATCATCCATTTCTTTCAGCGCGTGCAGAATACGGCGCTGAACAGGTTTTAGACCGTCTTCCACGGCGGGCACCGCCCGTTCGAGAATAACGTATGATGCGTAATCGAGAAAGTAATTTTCATATAAGCCCGACACAACGGTCTGCTTATGCAGGACTTCTAGGGGTTCGTCAATTGGTAATTCATCCGGTTCAAGGGAGTCGGTCAGCTCGGTTCCATCGGCAGTTGGATCTACGTCAGGCTGCTGGTTGTCATCCTCTATCGGTTGTTCATTTTCTTCGTTTATCATTGACTTGTTTCAGGGACTATTCCAGTGGATAAGTACGCAGATTTGACGAACGACGGCATCTCATTCGACTCCTTAAATATACAAATAAAAGTTGAAAAACGGGCATAATGAACCCTAAAAGGCAATTTCAATGAGCAAGTTTTAATACCCCCGCCCTAATTCAACGGCATTCTCCAGGGGTTGGCCCGCCCGAAAAAGCGCCAGATTTCGTAGAAACAAATCCACTTTCCCGCCATCTTCATCGGGTTGGCCGCCCCCCGTGTGCTGGGTTAGGAGCACAGTCGGCAAGGTCCACAAGGGATTGTCAGTTGGCAAGGGTTCTTTGGCCGTTACGTCGAGTACGGCGCTCCCCAACTGGCCTGATTGTAAAGCACGGATTAAGGCTGGCTCGTCGGTTGTCGTTCCTCTGCCTACGTTGGCATAAAGGCTACCCGGTTTCATAGCCGCGATCAGGTCTGCCGAGAAGAATCCTACCGCCATACCCGGCAGACAATTGACGACAATATCGATTTGGGGTAATATCGCTTTGAGTTCCTCTACCGAGTGCAAATCGGCCTGCGGATCCGTGCGGGCCAGCATCGTTGTATTACACGCAAAGCCGGTCAGCATTTGCCGAACTGCCTGTCCAATGGTACCCGTACCTAAAATCACCACGCGTTTTTCCCATAGCGAGTCCGTTCGCTCGCGAATGGGTGCGCCAACCCACTCCGACCGATTTTGTAGCAGAGCCAGTTCGGGAATACGGCGATAGACCGCCAGAATACCAGCCACCATCGTTTCGGCGCAGGGACGGGCAAAATAATCGCCCATGTTGGCAATGGATGCCTGAACTCGAACGGATTTGTACCCATCAAATCCGGCCGAGTCCAACTGCCAGAATTTTAGGTTTGCCATCGACTCACCGAACCAGGCTATTGGTGGATTTCCGAGCAGTAAATCGGCTGACAGGAAGGCGGCCTGTTGATCGGCTACGGGTAAGTCAGACCGAAAAACAGAAATAATATCAGACGGAAGTTGGTGCCGAAGTTCGGCTTTAAGCGTATCGTTGAGCGTACTATTGACGAAGAGTTGCATGCTATGTTTACGAAAATCTGAACGGTTTGGTTGCGTTGAACTGATTGACAAATTCTTTCTGACAGGATTACAAGATTAGCAGGATTTGATCAAAAAAAAATCCTGCCAATCTTGTAGTTACATGTTATTTCACTGGCGCCAGGCTAAATCAGCCCCGTAACATTTAGCGCCCTTATTTTCCACCTTTCAACTGCCCCAGCAGCCAGGTGGTCATTTTCTCGGTTTGTTCGGGATAGGTCCAATGGCCCGTATCGAGATACGAAATATCCAGCATTTTAGGGCCGGGAATGACATTATAAGCCGAATACATTGAGGTAGGCGGGCAGGTTTCGTCGTTGAATCCCCATGAATAGTAGCCCGGTACATTCACCATCCGGGCGAAGTTGACAACGTCATAATAGCCGGTGGTTTTGATACGATCGGGTTTGTTGTTGAACGCAAGATTGTCGCCAGCAAACAGATGCGGCCAACCGCCTGCGCGGCCATTCAGGTAGCCTGTCACATCACATAGGGCTGGATAATAAGCGCCTACCCATTTGATACGCGAATCCAGTCCGGCGGTGACGATACTGAGCGCTCCACCCTGGCTCCCACCCGTAACGGCCATATTCTGACCATCGTACTGCGGCATATTCGCCAGAAAATCCACCGCCCGAATGCAGCCCAGGTAAACTCGTTTGTAATAATAGCGGTCGCGATCGTCTAAGTTGGCAGCTTGGTAACCGTTGAGTGGTCCCCGGCTCAGGTTGTCATATACACTGGGGTCCATCGTAACCGGAACACCATGAATGCCCACTTCAAGCGTAATAAACCCTTTTTCGGCTTCGGCAATCATCCCATTATACGGCCGGACACCCGCGCCGGGAACCCGTAAAATCGCCGGGTATTTGCCTTCTTTCTTCGGTATGCACAAAATACCGAAGAACCGCGAGTTGTTGATGTTTTGTAGATTGAGCTGGTAAACATTGGTTAGTTCAGTGCATCGCTCGGGTAGCAGCGTCATGCGGGCGTCGATGGGAACCTTCGCCAGATCAGCTTTTGCGTTGTCCCAGAATGATTTGAAGTCGGCCGGGTTAGCAACAGTCGGCTTGATAGTCAGCGGCTCAAAGCCCGCTGTTGTCAGGCCCCGGTATTCTTTCCCATCCAGTTCAACGGTAGCAATACAGCGCAGGAAACCAGCCGTTTTCATTGTACCGGCATCCAGCGCCAGCGTACCGTCTTTTAGGGTAACCGTTTCCTTTTTGGTAGGCTCCATCTTCTCCGGCCCAATTTCGTACCGGAGTTTTGCCCCTTTTACTAATACGTTATTCCGATAAACCGATATATTAAATTTAACGGATTCACCGGGTTTGTAGAGCCAGTCGGCATGATCGGGCGTAACAAAAACTTTAACGAGCCGCTCAACAGGTTGGGCCAGCGCGTTCGTAACCCATATCAGCAGTAGACCGGGAATCAGCAGTTTTTTCATGGATGTAGTCCTTGGTTTATTCTATCATCCACACAAAGCACTTTCTGCCGAAATTATAACCAGACACGGAAATCTACTATATAATAGGCCATTACCAGATCAGTCAATCAGGGCGGGAGTCTGGACGCGTCGTGTTGGCTGCATATTCACAATACAGCGGATGAGCAGCGTAAGCGGGAACACCACATCGAAACCGCCTGGTATCTTCGATAGAAGTATACCGGCCAGAATCAGAACAGATGTAATACCAAAATACAACGTCCGGCGCCGGGCCGTGGAACGAGCATTGGTAGCCCAGAAAATGAGGGGCAAATGCAACGGCATCATATACAATAACGTTGGATTCCAGCCCGTAACGCCGTCGTCTCTAATCATCCACATGATTAGCAAAAACCAGCCGAAAAAGCCTACTATGCTGAACAATAACCGATCGAACCGGCGATCAACTTTCCCGGCCACCATATACCGTCGGATCGTAAACAGAGCCACAATAATGCCCAGGATTGTAAACACAACATCGGGATCAAAAAAGAAGGGAACCTGTTGGCGAAATAGTTTCTGAGCCGCAAAAATTGTTTGCTCTCCCTCAACCAACGGCACCAACTGTCCATTGGCTTTCCGTACCGTAGCGTGGGCGAACTGATTATACACTTGGTCGGGCAGATACATGGCGCGCCAGCCATCCGTCTGTTCGTCAGCGGGCCACCCAATGGCGAGGTTCATGCCTAATTGATACCAGGGACGTTCGTTCAGATAATCATTCATCAGATCGCGGTACGACTTGCCAGTCATGCGCGACCGTGATGGAATCGTTAGACTGTCACCACAGACGTCGACAATCATATCGCGGGGGCGAGTCGAACAGTTATCGTAGTAAAATTCGTATCGGTACAGGCGATTCTCTGGCAAATAGTTCTTCTCCAAAGCTGCAAACAGCTTCTGGCGCTGGGTGGGCGAGAGTTCCAGCCGCTGTTCCCGGATGCTCCGGTTGTTCTGCTGGTAATAGTAAATAACCTGGTATAAATTATGAGCCGTTAGAAAATAAGGAAGCGTACCACGCAAAAACTTAATAATAAAATAATCGGCGCTATAATCGAAGCCACCGTAGCTGTAATCCCGGTCAATACCGAGCGCTGGATCAATAATCCGTATCTCGGTATGCCCAAATACGGACGAGATATCGTCATCACCGGGGCCATAGGTAATCAAACTAATCCGCGCCGACGGCGAGAGCGTCTGGCTGAATGATGAATGATGAACAATAAATGATAAATGACAGATGAGCAGAAGACTCAAAAATCGGTGCACAGTTGGTTTTCTATTCATCGTCGCCATCATTTTCATCATCTTCTTCGTCGGCCTCATCAATCTCAGTATCATCACGATCAGTATCATACACGCGTTTGGCCTTGCCTTTACTCGGCTCTTTGCCCTGTACACAAACGACCAGTTCACCTTTTATCGTTTTTTGAGAAAAGTAAGCAATTAATTCGGACAGCGGCCCGCGCTGATTTTCTTCAAACAGTTTGGTTAGCTCACGGGAAACGCTGGCCGGTCGGTCGGGGCCGAATACGTCGATAAATTGCTGTAGGGTTTTGAGCAATCGGTGCGGTGATTCGTAGAAAACCATCGTCCGCTCCTCTCCTGCCAGTTCGGCCAACCGGGTCTGGCGACCTTTTTTGTGGGGTAAAAAACCCTCGAAGGTAAAGCGATCAGCAGGCAGTCCCGAATTAACCAGAGCAGGCACAAAAGCGGTTGGACCAGGCAGGCACTCAACCCGGATATCGTTTTTGATGCATTCGCGAACCAGTAAAAAACCGGGATCTGAAATGCCCGGCGTGCCCGCGTCAGACACCAGCGCCAGCGTTTTCCCTTCTTTCATCTGACTCACCAACCGCTGCACGGTCTGATGCTCGTTGAAAATATGGTAGCTATAGAGCGGCTTACTGATGTTCAGGTGGCGTAACAAAACACCCGAGGTGCGGGTATCTTCAGCCAGAATTACGTCAACACTTTGCAGGATTTTAATAGCCCGAAGCGTTATATCGTCAAGATTACCGATGGGCGTCGGCACAAGGTACAATTTCATGCCGCAAGTTAGTCAATAGTGGTTAGTTGACTTGTATGTTGTACCAGACCACATCCTGCTAACTGAGTTAATTGGTAGTCTTTTGGAGGATGATCTTTGCTCATCAACTCATAGTAGCTTATCTATGGCAGCGGCCAGCGTATGGTCTTTTTCGGTTACCGTATTACCCGCATCGTGGGTAGACAGCTTGATGGTCACCTGATTATAAACATTCGACCACCAGGGATGATGATCCATTTTTTCGGCAATGAGCGCTACACGGGTCATAAAGGCGAAGGCTTCACTGAAATCGGCGAATTGAAATTCGCGGGTGAGTTGGTTATTCTGTTCCTGCCACATAAGCGCGTATAGTTGGTAGTTTGCGTTTAGAACAGAAGCACTAAAGGAAGTGTTTCCGCGAATGCTCACAACTAGCTTTGCAGGCATTAAGTTAGATGGCCGTCGTATGACCCCATCGGGGTCATACGGAGCAATCAATGATTCAAGCTCAATTTGCGTGATTACTTAAATGGTGATGCCTGAAGCAAGTAAATAAAACCAGCAAAAAGAGGAGACAAATGCCTCCTCTTTTTGACTAATAACGCTGATAGCGTCCTGATTATCAGAACTAAACCTTCAGACCAATACCGCCTATACTAATACCGATAAAGCTTCTTTGCTAAATCCTTTTAATTCGCTGGTACGGTTCTCCCGGATTTTTTCTACCCAATGTGGATCGGCCAATAAAGGTCTTCC
This sequence comes from Spirosoma sp., assembly GCA_964263725.1. Taxonomy (GTDB): domain Bacteria; phylum Bacteroidota; class Bacteroidia; order Cytophagales; family Spirosomataceae; genus Spirosoma. Next base: position 1,655 of record CAXVWN010000066.1, on the reverse strand, counting down.
TACGGCGGCCAGATCAAAATCACCCCGATCCATTCGGCGAAGTAGTTCATCCAGCGAACTGGGTTGCGAACTTTCACCCCGGAAAGCGGCCATAAATTCGCCACTCAACCCAATCGAACCAACACTGATCGACGCTTTTCCGGTGATTTTTTTAGCCCAACCCGCAAAGTTCAAATCAGAACCGTCGAATTCAGCTTCCCAGAAACGGCGCTGCGAACAGTGAAAAATATCTACCCCGGCATCTGCCAATGGCTGCAGCCAGGCTTCCATTTCCTGCGGATTTTTGGCTAATTTAACGGTATAATCCTGCTGCTTGAATTGCGACAAACGAAGAATAACAGCAAAATCGTCGCCCACTTGTCGTCTTACTTCCTGTACTACCTCAATACCAAATCGATTCCGCTCGGCCACCGTTTTTCCTCCGTATTGATCCGTCCGCTGATTGGTTCCTTCCCAAAAGAACTGGTCGATCAAATAGCCGTGCGCCCCGTGAATTTCTACGCAATCGAACCCAAGGCGTTTGGCATCGGCAGCCGCCCGCCCGTAGGCCGCAATGGAGTCGGCAATATCCGATTCCGTCATCGTGCGCCCATTGGTTGTACTGGGATTAAGCAAGCCAGACGGTCCTTCGAATGGCGTTGGCGGCACCCAACCCGACTGATGATTACCCATCACGCCCATATGCCAGATTTGCGGTCCCATTTGCCCACCTGCCTGATGAACATTATTTATGACAGTTTGCCAGCCCGACAGCGCCGTCTGTCCGTGAAAATGAGGAATATTGGCATCATTGGACGACGACGGTCGGTCGATAACAGTACCCTCCGAGAGAATTAAGCCTACTTCGGCAGCGGCTCTTTTACTGTAATAGTCCGCTACGTTAGCACCGGGTACACCATCGGGCGAAAAGGAACGGGTCATAGGAGCCATCACAATTCGGTTTTTCAAATTCAGGGATTTCAACTGAAACGGCCTGAATAAAGGATTTTCTGTCATGATAAAAGATACTCGGTTTTACTATTTTTTTGACTGAATCTATATTGGAATATTGGAAATTCTCGATATGCATTAAAAAAAAAGCATCCGGTTCAGGTCTGCTCAGATTTCATGTTGGATAAGTTGTGTCAGATTGGTAAAGCCTTCCTCATTACGTTTATAAAACGTCCATTGACCAGCGCGGGTAGCGGTGACCAAACCAGCCCGTTGCAGAAGCGATAAATACTCCGACACGGTCGATTGGTTGAGGCCGCATTTAGCCTGAATTTGGCCTACGCACACCCCCTTCGTTTCGCAAAAATCCTGCAACGGAAAATGCATTTCCGGTTCTTTGAGCCAACTCAGAATTTGTAGTCTGGTCTTATTCGATAAAGCTTTGAAGACGTCTACCTGGTTCATACTACAAAGATATCGACTATTTCCGATATGTCAAATTATCTATAAAATGTATTATTCCAGACCGTTGGAGCATACTCTATCAACCACTCGGACACCCCTAAAAAAAAGACGTCAGCAAAGTAAATTGCTGACGTCAATAATGTAGAGAGGAAGAAACTGCAATTCGTCAATATCAACTTTCACCATTTTCTAATAAGCTTCCCTGATCCTGCAAATAGCCGCTATTTCTTTCGTTTGGCTCTTTCTTATTAACCGACATT
>CAXVWN010000065.1:0-16822 GCA_964263725.1 Spirosoma sp. | reverse complement strand
GGACTCGCTCACCGAGGAAGAGATTGGCAAGACTGTTCGTCAACTGTCGGGATCTCGTCAGCACATCACCATATTGATTGCCCACCGATTGAGCACGATTTTACACGCCGATCGCATTATCGTGCTGGAACGGGGCCACGTAGCTGAAGAGGGTGCCCATGCCGATCTCTTAATGCAGAAAGGACTCTATTACGCCATGTGGCGGCAACAAATCGGCGAACGGAAGGAGATTTCCGGCCCCGAGAAAATAGCCTTATCCGTTAATTAAGTCAGGATATTCAAGCGGTATTAATATATGCCAATCATTTAATTGGCCGGTGTGACCCTATCGGGGTCATACCGGCCAATTAAATGACGTTTAAGATGATTCTGTAGAGGTTTTAGACAACCTTTTACTTCAAAAATTTACCCAAATTGTCTTTGGTGACCAATTGAAACGGGATGATCGTTTCTTTGTCATAGGCTTGCCCTTTTGCGGCTTTGATGGCCGTTTCAATAGCTTTTGCACCCTGCTGCTCGGCATTCTGGAAAATTGTAGCGTCTAACGTTCCTTTCTTAACGGCTTGTAAAGCATCGGGGATTGCATCAATACTGACGACGATAACTTTGTCTTTCAAGCCCGCGTCGGTTAAGGCTTTTACGGCTCCCAAGCCCATTTCATCATTGTGGGCGAATACCGCATTAATCTTCGGACCAAACGACTGAATCCAGTTTTCCATTAATGACATGGCTTGAGCCCGATCCCACTCGGCCGTCTGGTTAGCAATAAGTTTCAGATTTGGGTATTGCTTCAGAATTTCTCGTGCGCCCTGTTCCCTTTTTATCTGCGCTGCCTGGCCCATATAACCGTGCATCATCACCACGTTGCCTTTCCCGCCCAATTTGTCGGCAATGAATTTCATGGCTATACGAGCCGATTCTACATCATCGGACCCAACAAAGGCCGACGGTTTTGCACTGGTCTCCGAGTTGACATTGATGATTGGAATCTTCGCGGCCAATGCCTTGGCTACAGCTGGGGAGCTGGCTTCCACTTCGCAGGGATTCATGATGATAGCATCCACTTTTTGGGCAATAAAGCTCTCGACCTGTTCAACCTGTTTTAAGGCTGACCGCTCGGCATCCACAGTAAGCAGGTCAATGCCTGATTCCTGAGCCTTTTTTACCATTTCGTCATGCACATTGACAATGAATTCATTTTGCATACTGAGCATCGTAACGCCCACAATGAGTTTTTTACCGCCTTCGCCCTGGCTTTTATCGGTCGTAGTTGACTGATTACAGCTTATAAACAAGACAGAAAAAAAGAAAAAAATTGTAATTAATGTTGACTGTAAGTATTTCATTTTTAATTGATTAGGGGGTTATCAGTCGTCGTTCGTATGATTCATGCTATCCAAAACCACCGCTCCAATAATGATGACCCCCATCACTACCTGTTGATAATAGGAGGTTACGTTGAGCAGATCCAGGCCGTTACTGATTACGCCAATCAATAAAGCCCCAAGTAAGGTGCCTGTCATCGTTCCGGTTCCGCCCGATGTGCTGGTTCCCCCAATAATGGCAGCCGCAATGGCATCAAGTTCGAAGCCCGTTCCGGCGTTTGGCTGCCCCGTTGTAATGCGGGATGTCAATAGGATTCCGGCCAGTGCAGCCAGGCCACCACAGAGCATATAAACGACCATTTTTACTTTATTCAATTGAATGCCAGATGCTTTAGCGGCTTGCTCATTTCCACCAACGGCATAAATGTATCGACCCAAAACGGTTCTTTTGAGCACGATGGAACAGACGATGAACAATACAATCAGGATAATAATGAGCGTTGGTATGCCCAGAAGTTTACCCCCTCCAATGAAGTTAAAGGAATCGGACAAGTTGGATATCGGACGCCCTTTGCTTATGATAAGCGCCAGTCCCCGCCCAATCGTCATGGTGCCTAACGTGACAATGAAAGGCGGCACTTTACTTCGAGTAATAATAAATCCGTTGAAGGCACCGAAGAGCAGGCCAGCTAGTAGCCCCATACCTATGGGAACAGCCACCGGATAAGTATCCTGATGAGCAAACGAAGCCGCCACGACACCTGTAACGGCCACCATTGAGCCAATTGACAAGTCGATACCGCCTGCTATAATGACAAACGTAACGCCGAACGCCAGCAACGCATTGATGGATACCTGAGTTAAAATGATCATCAGGTTTTGAACCGTCAGAAAGGTTGATGTCAACAGGGAGAGAGCGAGGCAGATTAAGGCAAACGCGATAAGAAGTCCATATTGGCCAATGCCGCGAATGCGTGTTTTACGGGAATCGTCAGTCTGATTGACATACGTGATAAACCTGTTTTTCATTGATTATGGTGAGTTGTTGGCGGTTACGATTGCATCGCATACTGCATAATGGTTTCCTGAGTAGCGGCTGCCCGTGAAAGCATGGCCGTTTGTTTTCCTTTCGATAACACAAGCACGCGATCGCTCATGCCCACTATTTCGGGAAGCTCCGACGAAATCATAATAATTGCTATGCCGTTGGCCGTCAATTGATTGATTAGTCGATAAATCTCGGCCTTAGCCCCTACGTCAATGCCACGGGTTGGTTCGTCGAGGATGACTAAAGCTGGTTTAGACAGAAGAACCCTGGCAATGACTACTTTTTGCTGGTTCCCTCCGCTAAGATAAATTACTTGCTGATTCGGACTGGACGCTTTTATTTTCAAATCAGCCATCATGGTTGTGGCTATTTCTGCCTCACGTTCAGACTGAATGAACAGACCATTCGCCAGTGTCGATAAGCTTGCTAACGTAATGTTGTGCTTGACCGACAAGCGGGGAATGAAACCCAGTTTTTTTCGATCCTCACTCACATAGCCAATCCCATGCCGGATAGCCTCGTGCGGAGATTTTATCTGCACTTTTTTGCCGTTGATATGGATTTCACCACTATCGGTACGATCCAAACCAAAAATGGCGCGGGCAATTTCGGTCCTCCCGGCACCCATTAGTCCCGCAATTCCCAGCACTTCTCCGGCATGAACGGCAAAGTTGATATCGGAGAATTTGCCGATGGTGCAGAGGTTTTTTACGGAGAGAATCTCTGGCCCTTTTGGACTAAAATTAGTCGGGAACAGCGTGTCGATTTCACGGCCAACCATCAGGGTTATCAGCGTATTTGCATCAAATTCAGAAGCCGGTTTGGTAACGATGTATTTGCCATCTCTCAACACCGTAATCGTATCCGCGATGTTAAATATCTCGTCCATCTTGTGCGAGATGTAAATGATCGCGACACCTTTTTTTGTCAGATCGCCGATAATACGGAACAGCGTAGCCACTTCTTTATCGGAAAGAGCGGAGGTGGGCTCATCCATGATAATTATTTTGGCGTCATTCGAGATGGCTTTCGCAATTTCAACCATCTGCATTTCTGCCACGCTCAGGTACTTCATTTTTACCATGGGTCGTATGGTTAGACCCATTTGCTTAAGAAGTTCGCCAGCTTTTCTGGTTATGTTTCTGTCGTCCAGCCAGCCAAATAAACTGCTATTGGTTTCCCGGCCCAGAAAGATATTCTGTGCGACTGTCAGCTCAGGAATAACCAGAATTTCCTGATGAATCATTGAAATACCTTGCTTTAGTATTTCCTTGACGTTGCTGGTTTTTAAGGTTTTACCATCAAAAATAATTTCACCGGCATCGGGGGCGAGAAGGCCGATTAACAATTTCATAAACGTGGATTTCCCTGCGCCGTTTTCACCCATTAGAGCATGAACCTCGCCCTTTTTTACAGCCAACCGGACGTTATCCAGCGCCTTTATCCCCGAAAAGGTTTTCGTTAGGCCCGATACGCTGAGAATGTAATCCTGATTGGCAAACATAACCTGTTGGCTGATAGCAATTCTGCTTAAAACAATACGAGTTATAATGGCATAACCTACGGGCGGTTAGCCATTATAACTCGTACAAGGCATTTAATGCTACTTTTTACCCGGTCAGAAGGTCGATGGGTGGGCATACGTTATTGCCCTTATCCACCAGACCAAAATCAGGGTTGGCAGAGGTAACTTTTTAGTCAATATAGTAGCTCTTTTTCGGGTATCACTGTTCGTGAATCAATGGCTTTATCTGCTCCGCCATTTCCGGTGTGACGGTTACATGGTGAACTGCCTGCGCATGTTGAGTCGCCAGTTGTAGCACTTCGGCTTCACTTTCGGCCTGGATAACGCCAGGGCAGTCGAAGCCAATGTCTTTGCAATGAAGTACTTTCATGACTACAGTAGGTTTAGTGAAACGATGATTGAATTGACAGTGAATTTTAGTGATTACACTACGTAGACACCAGTTAAGGTTTAGTGTGAAAAACCGGCAAGCTTAAATCATGAGTTTTGTTTGATAAGCCAGTAAATATATTTGCCGGTAAGCCTGCTAGTGGTCAATGAATTAACGGTAAATTTCAGCAGATTTTTGGTCCCGGCCAATACCCTGAAAAGGGTATTTTAGTGTAGTGTCTGGTTCCCCTTTTTATCGTGCTCCCTAACGCCATTAAAAAAGCTCATCGTCAGCTATTCATGACCTATTGCTCCCTGAAAAATCGTTCCTTTGTATACGTATGGAATTATTTATTACCGCCTTAAATTCGGGCAGCAACGGCAATTGTTATTATGTTGGAAATGAGCGGGAAGCCGTTTTAATCGACGCGGGTATCTCCTGTCGGGAAACTGAAAGACGAATGCAGCGGCTGGGATTGTCGCTCGATTTGGTAAAGGCCGTTTTTGTTTCTCACGAACATACCGACCATATCAGGGGGATTCCTCAACTGGCGAAGAAATACCAATTGCCGGTTTTTATCACCCCAAATACCCTGAATAATTCAGGCTTGCCGCAGAAAGGTTTTCCCCTTCGTCCTTTGCGGGCCTATGAGCCCGTTTGGATTGGTGAGCTTTGTATTACGGCTTTCCCCAAGTTTCATGATGCGTCTGACCCACACAGCTTTATTGTGGCTGGCCGAGACACGACCGTGGGTGTATTCACCGATATTGGTGCGCCTTGCGAACACCTCATTTACCACTTTAAACAGTGTCATGCCGCCTTTTTGGAAGCAAATTATGATGAGGACATGTTGGAGAAAGGACGGTATCCGTATTTTCTCAAGAATAGAATCAGAGGAGGAAAAGGGCACTTGTCCAACCAGCAGGCGCTGGCACTTTTCAGGACGCACAAGCCTGATTTCATGAGCCATGTATTGCTGTCTCACTTATCGAAAGACAACAATTGTCCGCAACTGGCAACGGACTTATTCACGCCCCACATGGATGGCGCTGAGATCATTGTTACTTCTCGCTTCGAAGAGACGCCGGTCTATACCGTTAGCTCCACCAATGAGCGAATATCCTTTTCGAGACAAAACTAATACCGTTACTCATTGTAATAAACCGCTGATTTTTATGATCATTAGGAAGATGTATGGTTTCCCCTGTTTTGTCGTAGTATCAGAACCTTTTTATTAAATTATTTTACAATTAAATATGATTTATTTGATTGTAAAAATCCATATATCTTAACATTCATAAAAATCAGCGTTCTATTGTCATTAGATAATTCATCTTTTCGTCTCTATTTATAAATACGTCTTTTTTACTCAGTTAATAAGCGATGCTGGTTATAAAACGGGCTGCTTATTTACCGCTACCCTTATGTCTGATCGTAAAACCCGGCTGGCCATTATCCTGATTACCTCGCTGTTTTTTCTCTGGGGATTTGCGCTCAATCTGAATCCAATTCTGATTCCGCACCTCAAAAAAGCCTGTCAACTGAGTGATGTCCAATCTGCATTAATAGATTCGGCTTCTTACATTGCCTATTTCCTGATTGCCCTGCCAGCGGGATTATTTATGAAACGGTTCGGGTATAAATCAGGAATTACGCTGGGTTTATTACTCTTTGCATTCGGTACTTTTTTATTTTATCCGGCGGCCGAACTGCGAATGTTCAGTTTCTTTCTGGTGGCTTTGTTCATCATTGCCAGCGGACTAACATTGCTGGAAACTGCGGCTAACCCGTATATCACAGTTCTTGGAGATTCTGACACGGCTACCCAACGGTTAAACTTTGCGCAGTCGTTCAATGGGCTGGCTGCTTTTCTGGCGCCACTCATGGGCGGCACATTTATTCTGTCGGGCAAAACATTATCTGAGCAAGACCAACAATCCATGTCGGCCGATCAGCTCAATAATTACCTGGCTAAAGAAGCGGCTTCGGTCGAAATTCCGTTTCTGATCATTGGCATTGTTGTTCTGTTGGTTGCCCTGTTAATCTGGCGAACGAAATTACCTGATATTATTGACGAAGCTGAGCCATCGGAGCGGGTAGAAGGATCAATTCTTGGCGAAAAAAATCTGGTACTTGGCGTAATCGCACAATTTTTCTACGTGGGTGCCCAAGTGTGCATCAGCAGTTTTTTCATTCGCTTTTCAGATCGGGTTGCGGGTGTCGACGAGAAAACAGCGGCTTTGTATTTATCAGGCTCTTTGTTAGCGTTTATGATTGGCCGCTTTTTTGGCACTTACCTTATGCGCTTTGTATCGCCAGCCCGACTGCTGGCTATTTACAGTATCCTCAATGTTGTTTTGCTGTTTGTGGCGATCCTGACTAACGGAATGTTTCCGATTTATGCGCTGATTGGGGTTGAGTTTTTTATGTCTATAATGTTCCCAACGATTTTTGCGCTGAGCATTCGGGGGTTAGGGTCGAAGACGAAAATTGGCTCCTCGCTGGTAATTATGGCTATTGTGGGCGGAGCGGTTTTTCCGGTCATTATGGGCCGAATTTCGGATCTGACGACTATACAAACGGCCTACATTGTCCCGGCGTTGTGCTTTCTGGTCGTTTTCTATTTCGCGCTCAGAAACAGTACAGTAAAGAATGTAAAACTGGCGGCTGCTCATTAAATGGCCAGCTTAATTCTGCGTGATTTTAAACCTATAAGAAACTAGCTACACCCCTAAAGGGAGCTTTGCTCACTCTCGAATTAAGCCCCCTTTAGGGGGTTGGGGGCATTTGTAGCTAGTTTCTTATAGGTTTAAATTTACCTAATTACTCAACCAAGCAAGCCTAATAAAACAATTCATCATGGAATCATTAGTGTGTACCACACCGGGGACGTTTACGTATCAGAAAGCTGTAAAACCAGTTCTAACGCCTGGAAACGCCATTTTAAAGATCAGACGAATCGGTATTTGTGGCACAGATTTACATGCTTTTGAAGGAACACAGCCATTTTTTAATTATCCACGAATACTGGGACATGAATTAGCGGGCGATCTGGTTGAGGCCGACGGAGCTCCTGACTTCTCCCCTGGCGAAGCCGTTACATTTATTCCGTATTTCAACTGTGGCTATTGCATTGCCTGTCGATCCGGTAAGACGAACTGCTGCGTTCGACTTCAGGTTAGTGGCATTCATATTGACGGAGGTATGGTCGAGTATTTGTCTGTGCCGTCTTATTCGCTGGTTCATGGCAATGGCCTAAGTCACGACGAACTGGCATTGATTGAGCCGTTGGCCATTGGTGCCCACGGCGTTCGTCGGGCCGAAATTCAGCCGGGTGAAGTGGTGTTGGTGGTGGGTGCCGGACCCATTGGATTAGGTACGATGGAGTTTGCCCGAATTGCGGGAGCTACAGTTATTGCCTTGGATATCAATGAAGGACGGCTGGCCTTTTGCCGGAACCGGCTAGGCGTTAGTCATACTATAAATGCCCAGTCGCAGGATGTCGTGGAGCAACTGGCAATTATTACCAATGGCGATATGCCAACGGTGGTAATCGACGCAACTGGAAGCTTACGGGCCATCAATACCGCGTTTTCATACCTGGCCCACGGTGGACGATATATACTGGTTGGGTTGCAAAAGGGAGATGTCAGCTTTAGCCATCCTGAATTTCATAAGCGGGAAGCTACCTTAATGAGTAGCCGCAATGCGACTCGGGCCGATTTTGAACACGTCATCGCGAGTATGAAAGCGGGACTAATCGACCCAACAACGTATATCACGCATCGGGTTACGTTCGATCAGGCAGGAACCGAATTTGAAAGCTGGTTGAATCCGGACAATGGTGTTATCAAAGCAATGGTGACACTGGTATAAAAATTCAGAGCCACAGCGCAGGACATTCTTAACAGCGCTTTAAAACTCAATTGCTTTAACGACGATACTCGAAGTAGGTTTAACCGTTATGTAACGGCTGATACCATCATTTCCTGCTTCGCCGATGGTTCGGCCTTTAACCTGCAATATATATTGGTCCCTAGCCAAACTGACAACAACAACAGTTGGATATGAGTACGTAATCTTGGTATTTCCGGCTGTTCCCTTTATCTGTATATTGACATGTTGATTATCTAACTGCTTGACAGTTATCTCTCCGGTTGGATTTTCATCTGATTTCCCCGGGGCTATATACCCAATAAGTTGGTAGGAACCTGCCACTGCAAACCCATTGTCTGAATCAATTCCACTATCACAAGCGATTAACAATCCAAAGGATAAAAAGACGTAAATCCTTTTCTTCATGGCTGGCTGATTTACAGAAGTTAACTACGCTATTAAACCTATCGTCCAATGTTTAGCAACAGCTCTGACCAATATGAAGTCGGAAATAAATCACAATCAGAGGGACCAAACCATTTATATCAATGGTGACTGGGATAAGATTGCTCAAATATCTACTTAATTTGTTTATGTTTTATTAAAATTGTAAATACTTAGTATATTATTATTTTAAGTAATAGCTGAATATGTACTATGAGTATATTTTCTTGGTAATAAAGGGAATATATACGTCAAAAAGTATGCTTTAATAATGCAACAATTTGGACAAAGGCTGATAAGATATAAGAGTAGGAGCTATTGAACTTTCCCATACATTCCTTTTATAAATGGCCAACAGTTGCTCAAAAGCCATTATAGATAATGGATTGCTCGTGTCAGAACTTGTTTTATCAGATATGTACTTCTTCTTGCCCATCTGTCAGAGTATGGATCGTATTATAATTTTTCAAATATAGATGTTAATGCATTTAATAGTTAGCATAATTATAGTAAACTGATTATAAGGTACGGAAAAAATAATAAACGTACATTGAATTGAGTTATTTTGCAATTAAGTTGCATTTTTCTACTTCGATAGTTTTGGTGTACTGCCTTATTATGCAAAGAAGAAGTGTCTGAACTACCCCTATATACGTAGTTTAGACTATCTGCCTGTTCGATTATAGTTCGTCTTAAGTAACTATTGAATGTGTCAAGATGTCTGGAATGTTTATAGTTCTTGATATAGATTAACTATCAATGTTCGGCAAATTCAAATAAATCGGTTAGCAAAACATTTTAACTCACAATTACGTATGGTTTGTAAATGATTTTATTGTGGAATTTATATCGAACTCTCTGGTATGAATAATGATTGGCCATGGATAGCCTTGCTAACCGAAGATGAGGATGATTATGCCTATTGGCAATATGGATTTGGCTGCTGGGCCACTCACCTGCGAATGGAATGGTTCGCAACAGGAGAGGCCTTTTTTGCCCGGCCCGGATTGATGAACATTGGCCCCGCTGTAGTTCTATTAGATGGCCTCATACCAATGAATGAAGAGTCCCACTGGTTAGCAAAAATTCTGAAGCACGAGTGCTGCCAGGGTCTGAGTGTTATTATGCTGGCCGACCAATTTCCAGATGATCAACAACAGATGTATATGGATATGGGAGCGGTTGACTGTATGGTCAAGCCTATCAATCAGCAGGATTTGCAAAAGGCAATTCTTGCCGTGAGCCGGTACGCGGTGAATTGAAGAAAACACTCGGATACTTATTTAATACGCCGATAGTAAAGAAATTAAATAGCTGTATGGAAACGATTTACAACTGGCTTCTCCACAATACGGGCAATGAGGGGAACTATTATACCATTCTGAATAGTCAACACACTACAATGCCGGAGGGCACAGATTACTTAAGTGTAATGGCCAGATTAGCGGATTTTAAAGTCAAAGATTTGCTCATTTATGCTGGACAAAAAGGAGAATACCCAACCGCCAAGCCAGACTGGCTAGCAGGTAAAGTTCAGCCAGAGAGCCTTACTTTTGGTAATCCACAAGAGGTTATTGATTATTTGTCAACCGGAAAAACGGCTGAACCAGTAGCGCCAGCCAATGCTGAAAACATACAGGTCCTAGTTGTTGAGCCTATTGGCGCGGCTGGCGAAATCACGTTTCCGCCTAAGTAAATAGCCTGATTAAGGTCAGACTATTTACTGATGTTTCATTTTTTTTGCCATTTCTATTAAGGGTATTGACTTGCGAATCAATCATGAGCGCTCAAATACGTACCACATGAATGCAACGAGGATGGATTCAATCACCCATATGTTCCGTGTATTCTGCCGGGCAATTCGGCGAACCAAAGAATGAAGTCCAACAGCACCCGCAGCAATGGGAATCCCGAAGAAAAATTGTAGCACATTATTGTCTCGATTCATGTCCACAAAGCCGTAGAATATAATCAGAACGCCTACTAGCGATAATAGTACAAGTGGCGTAATTAGGCTGAATAGTTTCGATATATCCATCTGTGTGATAAGGGACTGTCTGGTGAGGATCTGTACGTGACTTCGGTCATTGATGTAGTGGTGGCAAGTTTTCAAACCCACCACCACACCCGCGTCAACGATTATTTTTGCCGGGCTGCCCAGGCATCCATTTTGCGTTCCAATACATCCAGCGGCATGCAGCCATCTTTGAGAAATTCATCATGAAAAGCCGCCAGACTGAATTTGTCGCCAAGTTGCTTTTCGTATTTAGTCCGTAATTCACGGATTTTCAACGCGCCTATTTTATAGGACAACGCCTGACCGGGAATCGCCATATAACGCTCGATTTCGGCTGTGGCGCCCTGCTCCGCAATGGGTTCATTGGCCATCATGTACGTGATCGCCTGTTCGCGGGTCATATGTTTCGTATGCAGCCCGACGTCAACCACCAGCCGGATAGCGCGGTGAATTTCATCGCCCAAAGCGCCCATATATTGGTAAGGATCAGTGTACAAACCTAACTCCTTGCCCAGCGATTCGCAATATAAAGCCCAGCCTTCCCCGTAAGCACCGTACCAGGCAAACCGCCGAAATTTGGGCAAACTTGTATTTTCCTGTTGCAGCGACGTCTGATAATGGTGGCCCGGAATGGCTTCGTGCAAAAACAAAGACTCCATGCCTGAGGTGAAATTGAACTTGGTGGCATCGGGTATGGGTACGTAAAAAATACCCGGACGGCTGCCATCTGCTGATGCCTGATTGTATTCGGCACTGGCAGATGCTTCCCGAAATTTCTCGGTCTGCCGAATTTCGAATTTCGATTTGGGCGTGTTTGTGAACTCCTTCTTTAGGTTCGGCTCAAGTCGGGCTAATATGGCCTGAAACGCATCCAGTACTTCTTTAGGCTTTTTATATGGATAAAATTTCTTTTCGGTTTTGAGGTGCGTGAAAAATTCGTCCAACGTACCGGTAAAGCCAACCTGCGTTTTTACCTTCTCCATCTCGCCCCGAATCCGGGCGACTTCCCTAAGGCCAATCTGGGAAATTTCCTCTGGCGTATCGTTCGTTGTGGTCTGAACTTTAACCAGATACCGGTACAATTCCGGTCCCTGTGGTAGTACGTCGATGCCGGATGTGGTCCGGGCTTTGGGTAGGTATTCGTCTTTCAGAAAAGTGCCTAACTTACGGTAGGTCGGTACGATTTGTTCGCTGATGGCTTTCTTATACGATGCCGTAAGCCGATTTTTATCGGCTGTACTAAACGTTTTGGGCAGCTTTCCGATAGGCCCGTAAAACAGGCTTTTTGTTGGATCACTCACCACCAAATCCGTCATCTGCGGAATCATTTTCACCACCAGACTCTTCGGTAAAATCCGCCCGGTCGCTAGTCCTTTTCGGAAAGCCGTAATAGCGGTATCGCCCCACATGGAAAAGGCCGAAACGCGTTTCAACCAATCGTCATAATCCTTGACCGTTTTGAAGGGTTGCGCGCCTTCGCCACTACCCAACTGACCAAAGGCCAGCGTCAGGCCGGTGAATTGGTTAAAGGGTATTTCTTCCTGATGGAATTGAAACTGCTCCAGTTGCAGCGCTAATTCGCGGGTTAGAATGTCGTAAGAAATCTTGTCCTCGTCAGGCAGTTTCTCGCGATCAAACGCTTTCAGTTTCTCCAGCGTACTCGTATAAAAGACCTTACTCTCTGCCAAAAACGCCTGAGAAATATCATTTGGCAATTGGTCGTTATAACGGCTATCGCCTTGCTGGGTAGCTTCTACAGGAAACAACTTTAATCGTTGCTCATAATAATCGTCCAAGACAGTTGCAAAGCCGGAGTTGGTCGCTGTTTGTTCGTTTTTTTTGGAATTGCAGCTAATCAGCGTAGCCATAATCAAGGGTACAAGAATACTTATTTTCATGCGCGATGGTAGGGGTTTTCTGGTTTGAAAGATACAGTTTATTAATACCGATGAATAAGTAATTGAGCAGGATTTTTAACTACAGAGGCACAAAGAACACGAAGAAATAAGGCGTTGATAACAGGGCATTGACAACTCTGTGTTCTTTGTGCCTCTGTGGGTAAAAATTAAAGTTAATTCTGTGGCATTACTGAAGCTGTTTTAGGATTTATACAAAAACTCGCCCCTAAACAAACTTTTCATGGTATCTCGAACAATAGAATAACTTCGCCACCCAACTCAATCTGATCGCTGTTTTGAAGCGGGTAGCTCATGCCGGGAATATCAGCTCGTTCGACGCTGTCGTTGGGGTGGAAGATTTTGGTTTTATTGCCACTCGCCGGTAATCCGCCCGCATCAACCAGCAGCGAATATTGGCGTCGATTTACATCGTAACGAATAGTTGCATGGGAGCGACTTACCGCGTTGTTGCCCGCTCCCTGTTGTGGATTGAAACCCGGATCATCATCGTTGAGGATAACGATGTCATTCGTTCGGATACGGCCTGACGTTGTTTGTGTTGAGTGGCCTCGACCAATACAGAAACTGATTTTCTGCGTAGGGTCCAGTTGATAATCAATCTGTTCTGTCTGACCGGCTAACGCCACAATACGAGCCAATACGGGGGACGCATCCGGTTGAGAATCATCAAGTACGATCAACCCTAAATTGTCCAGATTGTATGTACAGTCCGGTAGAATATCGGGATAAAATTCATACTCAAATCGCCAGTTTTTTGGTAATTTAATGTAATTGTCGGCCAGTTGCCGGTTTAGTTCTTGCTGGAATTTTCCCGGCTGATTGGTCCACAAAGCAACCCGATACAATTCCTCTTCTTCGGGATTCGTACAGATAATGCACAGTTTGATGCCCACGGGTGCGGTCTCCGGTTCATTCTGGTAAGGGCGAAGCTTATCGACAATAAACCGAAGCAATTGATCCCGGCGCTGCCCGGCGGGCGGAGGCCCTTGTTGAATTGGTTTAGGGACGTCAATAATCGGCATAGTGTTATCAATCGGCGTAACCTCCTGATCGTCAGGCCTTATTGGCTGGCCGGATTGGGCGGGCGTAAACCCAAATAAATTTTTGACATTATCCAAAAGGCTCATAGTCGTATTGTCTGCTCGTTAAAAACTGCCTAAATAACCACGCTGTTTTAGTAATGGGGCTACAACAGTATTGGCTAACTGGACGGCATCTGCCGATGATTCACCCAACTCAATACGGAGGCTAACAACCGTATGCGAGCGCCCATCGGGTGTTGGCGCGAAGAATACGAACCAACCATCGTTCCGTTGAACGCCCTGTACAATGCGTTCGGGTGTGCCGGTTTTGCCTGCTACCCGCGCTACATTAATTTTACTTCGGCCTCCCGATGGATTTGACTGGTCGATCATAAACGATTCCAATTGCTCGGCGTAATTAGCCTGACGAGCAACCCGTTGTCCTTCAATAATGGGCTGCGGTTTTCCAGCCAGATTTAGTACATACCGAGACGGTTGCAACACGCCCTGGTTAGCGATAGAACCCGCCATTCGCGCCAGTGCCGCCGGTGTCGATGTCAATTGTCCTTGCCCCCACGCCAATCCCGAAAACTCGCTTCGATAGCGTTTTGGATACTGCGTGCTGTTGTACAGATTTCGCCGAACCACAAACGATGAATCGCGCCAATGCCGCCGGATCAGGTTGCGTTCGGGGTCAGTGCGGGTGTTCGAAAAGGAGTAGCCGCCCACAAAATCGACGTTCATACCCGTGGCTAAATAAAGATCAGCCAGTTCGTTATCCAGCTTATTATCGTTCGCTGTCCGAATAAAATACACGTTACTCGACCGAACAATTGCCTTTCGCATATCAACCGATTCGTTACAAGGTTCGGACTCACGCGTGCCCCTGCGGATAATTTCTTCGCACGAAATTCGGTAACTAATAGCTGCCGCCGATGTGCCAAGTTTATTAAAAGCGGCCATGGCGGTCAGTATTTTAGCGGTCGAGCCAGGAGCGGTTGGATAGGTCATGCCCAAATCCCGTTCGGTTACGAGGTAAGGCAACTTCTGCCGGTCGCGGTCGGCTAACAGCATAGCATCCGGTGTTTGTAAGTTTGGCAAGGGATGCATCGCCGAAGCCAGTACATCGCCCGAAGCCGCATCCAGCACGACTACCGAAATACGTTTGTTTCGATAAAAAGACGTAGCGAGTGCGTTCTGAATGGCCACCTGCAATTCGGCATTGACGCTCAAGTGAAGATCGCGATTTTTTGCTTTGCGCTCAGCCACTTCACGGCTATCCAACCCCGCCCGTAAAGCCGGTGCCAGTTCGCTATAATCGTACACAGACAACGTGCGTGTCTGCTGAACCGATGGGCTAAACCGGTCGGCCCGATAGTCGGTAGTAACAAGGTCCGTTTTTCGCGGGCGACTATTAAACCCACGTAACTCGCTGAGGTGAGTCGCTTCAGCATAATAACCGTTGCTTTGGCCCCAAAAGAGTTGCGTATTCAAGTCGCCAAGCCAAAAGAATAGCTGATTTCCAAACGGATAATATCGTTGAAGCCGCTTCTTTGTCAGGCTCTCTACCTCGTTCGATTTAAGGCCGCTCTGTTGCAATTTACTTATCTGTTGCGTAACAGCCGACGGCGAACTTGTCGCCAGCACCAGCCCGTTTCGGTCGTAGATTGTCCCAGCCGCCAGTGCCCGGGTCAGTCGCTCAATACGGGGATTATAACTGTAAACGGGATCGCCATTGCGGGTAACTACCCGAGCGGGCCGCACGATATAGGCACTGCCACGCCAACCCACAATGGGTAATAGATGACCAATCAGAACGCCAATGCCAACCAGAAAGCCGGTGATGCCTGCCATAAGCACAAGGTCATAATGGGTTGACAGGTACTCACGCTGAGCCACTTGTCCCGGTCGGTGGGCTACGCTAAATACGGCACCCATTGCTATCAAGTTAATGATGAGCGAAATTTTGCCGTAGCTCAAAAACGGTACGCTGATACCCGTGAGCGGCAATAAGCCAATGGAACCACCCGCAATAATAAGAAACTGAACGCCCGTGGCAATAGCAATTCCGGCCACCAGAAAAAAGCTAAACGGTTGCCCTGCCCGACGCGCGTGTAGAAATAGCCGGTGCAACAATATGCCAAATAGCAGAAAGACACTCACGACGCCTAACCCGCCCAACTCTTCGCCCAAACTGGGCAGAATCATATCGGTATGGGCGGCTGGAATGGCGTTGGCAAAGCCTTTTCCTAAACCCTGCCCCGACCAGCCACCCGATGCCAGCGCCCAAAATCCATGCGCCAGATGATCGCCCCCATATACGTCGTTGTTCCAGGGATTTAGCCACATGGCTTTTCGATCGGCTAGGCGGTCGCCAACGAAAGGTAATTGATCGCCAAAGGCAAACATCGCTATCACCAGCAACAACAATACGGGTGCTTCGGCTAGCAAAGCGACCCAACCCAATCCTGTTTTCGAACGAGCATCACCTTTCCAGAACATATACCCAACCACGGCCACCAGACAGAGCAACGTCGCCATCCAGCCCGGCAAAAGCCACAGCGCCACGCCATAACCAACGCCCGTTGCCAGCGTTAGTGGAAGGTTGCCCCGAGCAATGCTATAGAAGAGTAGAAACGTAAAACAGACCACCAGCGCCGGTCCCATATCGCCCAAAAGCAGGTAAAGCAACATGAGCAATCCAGCCCCCGCCAAGGCCCCAAAACTTACCGCGAAACGCCAGCGCAAGTCGGGAAGTTGCCGAAGTTGCTGTTCATTGGCCGCGAAGAAACCCGCAAAAAAGAGCAACAGCAGGTATTTGGTAATTTCGCTCGGCTGAAACGTGAGACCAAAAATTGAGAGATTTACCCGTACTCCGCTGCCCTCCGGTCCCGAACCAGCGAGTAGCGTTAAGGTCGCCAGTCCGGCAGCCAGCACCAACCATGTCCAGCCCGATAACCGTACGGACTTCCGTTTCTTGAAATTGACTAACCAATCATACTGCCAGGTGGCGTAGAAGCGACCCAGATTTAGTTGTGATAAAATAGCCATCCCCACTAATCCGATCGCAATACCTTGCAGTGTTTGCCCGGCATACAGCGTATCCTGCAACGGGTCCTGAATGGCCAGTAACGTCAGTACCGATAGACCCGTTAGCAGCATCAATATCGGTAACAGCAACGGATCGGGCTGGAAACGCCGGATGGACCAAAACCCCTGCACCGCCCAGAAGGCTAGCAGGAACCCGGCAACGATACCCCAAAATTGCCATGTAAA
>CAXVWN010000064.1:0-18167 GCA_964263725.1 Spirosoma sp. | reverse complement strand
CAAAGATACGAACACAAAGTGAGGTAATCTTAGTTTCGAATTGCTGGCATTGTGCTCAAGATAGCGTGATTGAATCGAGATTGCACAAAATAACCTCCTATGATTGTGAGAGCCGGATTGTCTCCTCGTCCGGTAGTTTCTTTAAAATCGTTTTGGATCTGGTGTTGAAGAACTGTATAGCTGACTTATCTCAGACAAGATAAATGAAACTACCGAATAATAGTTTATGTCAAAACTACAATCTTACCGCTTGCTTGATTACTTTCCATAAATTTATGAGCATCAACGATTTTGTCTAAAGTGAATACGTTGTTCGCATTCAAATTGACTTGCCCAGCTTCAACCGAATAGATGAAATCCTGAAAATGCTGGGTTGAGCTTCTAATTTGTCCGCTATCATAAACCGTTAAACGGATGGTGGCGGGGATAAACTCCATCGGTGCAAAATCGGTAATAGACCAGCTTTCTGCCAGCATGCCCGTCATGCACCCGATGCCCCCCGGTTTAATGCATTCCAGAGAGTCTTTCAACGTTGACGTACCGACCAATTCTAAAACTTTATCAACCCCCTGGGGAAAAATATCGCGGACTTTACTCTTCAGATGGCCATCATCAATTAAACTATGCGCGGCTCCATTGTCGAGCAATAACTTTTCCTTTTGAACAGTCCGGGTGGTGGCAATAACAGTCAATCCCAGGTTTGTCGCAATTTGTGTAGCCAGCATGCCAATCGATGAAGTACCCCCGCGAATTAACAGCGTTTCGCCGGGTTGTATGGTCAATGCCAGATGCAGCGATCCATGTACCGTTTGGAACATCTCAGGAATGGCCCCTAACGTTGCCCACGGAAGAGTACTGTGAAACGGATGAAGAATGCTTTTGGGCAAAACCGTAAATTCGGCGTAACTACCATCGAAATCCCGGCCCATGCCGCCCATCAGCGCGGCAATTTTCTGGCCTTTCCGGTATTCACCGGATGGATCAAATTCCACTTCGCCCACGCATTCAATGCCCAAAACACGTGGGAACTTGACATTAGGCGATAAACCTTTCCGGGTCATCAATTCCGAGCGGTTCAGGCCAAAGGCTTTCACTTTGATCAATACGTATCCGTCAGTTGGAACAGGTATTGGTCTTTCAATGAGTTGAAGGTTCTCGGCCTCACCGGGTTTATACAAGATAGCAGCTTTCATAGGTAAGCGTTTTAGTACTGCTCAGGAAAAGGCGATATACCAGCCCATACTGCCGCGAAATTAAGCTGAAGGGCGGTGTTATCATCGAGCAGGAAATACTTTTATGAAGATTCCTGCCCGATGATTTTCTTAAGCTTCCTCTAACGTCTTAATATCGAGCTTCGACATTTTCATCATTGCCTGCATAACTCGTTGAGATTTCTCGGGGTCTTTATCGCCTAATAATCGTCCCAGTGCAGACGGGATGATTTGCCAGGACACCCCAAATTTGTCTTTAAGCCAGCCACATGGGCCTTGCTCTCCGCCTTCAGACAACTTCTCCCAAAACTCGTCTACTTCTTCCTGCGTTTCGCAGGTAACGAAGAGCGAAATGCCTTCAGAAAATGTAAAATGTGGTCCAGCATTTAACGCCATGAATTCTTGTCCATCGAGCTGAAATGTGACAGACATCACGGTTCCTGCTGGTACAGGTGCTCCTTCACTATAGCGACTGACACGGCCAATTTTTGAATTTTTAAAAATGGACGTATACAAATTTACTGCCTCTTCGGCCTGGCTGTTGAATGTTAAAAATGTTGTGATCTTTTGCATGTTGTTTGCCTTTTATGACTACAGAGGCAAATTTACTCTACATAACGGCCTTCGGGGAGGATAAAAACGACAAACAAAGGGTTGATTACGACAAGGTTTTCTGGGCTATCCCATTCATAATTGTGTTGCCAGATTCAATAAGTTTATTTTGCTCCGTTAAAGTGTACTGTGCTTATTTTCAGTTGTAAAGCAGGTATTTCTTGCGCATTTGCTTGTACGCTGACAAGCCAGGCTCCCAGCTTTGGCGGATTTCTTTTTCGGATTTGCCCGCTATAATCTGCTGTTTTAAGTTTTCTGTACCGGCCAGTTTGTCGAAATTGTTCATTTGCTTACTCTGGCTCATATCGAAAAATCGGGCTTTGTCGGGGTACGCTTTATATAGCTCCATCAGCCATTTCAGATTAAGCTGCTTTGTTTTCCGAAATACGTTGGTATCGTACTTCCGTAAATCAAGTCCGTAGCAATCTGTATCCTGATGTAAAGGCGTTTCGCTCATGCCTTTGAGGCTAACCGGTCGAAACGAAAAAGGATACAGACCTTTCAGCGCGGGTGCGCCCAAAACCGTGAAGGGCATGTAAGTACCCCGACCCTGACTGATAATTGTTCCTTCGAACAAACACAGGCTGGGATACAGCAGAATTGATTGCTGCGTATTTAGGTTGGGCGACGGCAGCACGGGTAACGTATAGGGCGTATCGTGTGTGTAATTCGCTACCTTAATAATATGAAGTTTGCACGGCGTCTTGTTTGGCAACCCCCATCCTTCGCCATTAATCATTTGGGCAAATTCGGCCATAGTCAGCCCGTGCGTAATGGGAATGCGATGCATGCCAATGCCCGAATGGAGATGATCTTCTAAAAGGGGGCCATCTACGATAAACCCGTTTGGATTAGGACGGTCCAGAATCAACAGTTCTTTGTTGTTTTTAGCGCAGGATTCCATCACATGGTTAAGCGTATTGATGTACGTATAAAAGCGCGCGCCCACGTCCTGAACATCGAAAATCATCAGGTCGATATCCGCTAACTGCTCCTGCGATGGCTTTTGATTTTTGCCATATAAGGAAATAACGGAAATGCCGGTCTTGGCATCGACGCTGTCGTCAACCTTAGCGCCGTTGCTGGCGTTTCCGCGAAATCCATGCTCGGGACCAAAAATTTTCACAATGTTAACGCCCAGGCTAACCAGGCTGTCAACGCTGGGTTTACTCCCAATAATAGAGGTTTGGTTAACGACCATCCCAATGCGTTTGCCTTTGAGATAGGGCAGATAGGCGGAGATTTGGTCAGCGCCCGTAATGACCTTCTGGTTCACTTTCCCTATCTCGATGGTGGCTACATCAGGAGCCGCTACGAACGAATTACGGAAAATGTCAATATGGGTTATTGAGTAAAGAAACCCAATTACGAGTGGTAGCAAAACGAGTGAAATGATTTTCATGAAGATTCAGACTAGCGGCAGTTAGGCAGCAAGTTGCTGATAAAAGCGTTTGTGAACAAGTCTTATTACTCGCTTCGTAAACTCTTCACCGGATTCATCAGGGCCGCTTTGATACTCTGGAAACTCACCGTTAGCAAGGCAATCCCAATAGCCAGGAATCCTGCCAGGGCGAAGACCCACCAGGAAAGGTCGATCTTGTAGGCGAAATCCTGTAACCAGCGGTTCATGGCGTACCAGGCGATGGGTGAGGCAATGACAATGGCGACTACCACTAATTTCAAGAAGTCTTTCGAGAGTAGGGCCACTACACTGACAACGGATGCGCCCAGCACTTTGCGAACCCCGATCTCTTTGGTACGC
This sequence comes from Spirosoma sp., assembly GCA_964263725.1. Lineage (GTDB taxonomy): Bacteria > Bacteroidota > Bacteroidia > Cytophagales > Spirosomataceae > Spirosoma. The sequence continues at coordinate 14,582 of CAXVWN010000064.1, read as the reverse complement.
TGTTGCGCCGTAAACATGGCCAGACCAAACAAACCCAGGCAAGAGATAATAACCGTCAACCCGGCGAAGATGCCGAACAAGTGCCCAACTCGTTGTTCAGATTGATACACAGTGTTAAATCGTTCATTTAAAAACGAATAGGCGAATGGACTATCTGTTTGTGCTTTCCATTTTTGTTCCAGTGTTTTTAGTAAACCGGCTATGTCCGCCGTCTGGATACGCAACGCCATCTGGTAATTGTCGGCGCCGTACACCATAACCAATGGTTCGATACGCTGGTGCATCGACGCGAAGTGAAAATCCTTTACGACACCGATTACAGTGTACACATGCCTACTTTCCGGGCTGCCATTACCAACCGACGAGAGTCGTTTGCCAATGGGCGACCCGCCGTGGTCCGACATTCCGGCGACCGTCGCTCCGTTGCGGTTTTGCCAGCCGAATCGCTTGGCAGCAGCTTCGTTGATCAGTACGGCAGAACTGTCGGAGGGAAAGGCTTTCGAAAAATTCCGACCCTGAGCCAGACCGATACCTAACGTTGGCAGGTAATGTTCGTCGATGTAGTATGTTTTTTCCCGGTAGATTGTCGATGGTGAAGATCCGTTCTCTGGCTGAAAGCCATCGTTTCCGGTGTTAGAGGCTCCAGCGGGCAAATACCCCGCCTGCGTAGCATCAAGAACCTGCGACAGTTTCGTCAATTCAGCTCTAAACGCATTGGCTTTAGGGCCAAGGGAATACGTATCGTGTAGTATAAGTACCTGATTCTTATCAAATCCTACTTTTTTGTTTTGAATAAAATTTAATTGCTGATAGACAACGAGCGTTCCAATAATCATTCCAATCGAAACCACAAACTGAGTCGTCACCAGTGTGTTACGAAGCCAGCCACTTCGGAATCCCGCCCGAACACTTCCTTTGAGCACACTAACCGGTTTAAACGCCGACAGGAAAAAAGCGGGGTAGCTACCGGCCAGCAAACCAATTAGCAAACAGGTCAGTACGATACCCGGCAACATCCAGCCACTTATAAGGGCACTAAATTCAAACTGCTTACCAGCCAACTGATTGAAACTCGGTAGGGCTGCCGCTACGATACCAAGCGCTACCAGCAATGCTATGAACGTGAGCAACACCGATTCGCTCAGAAATTGCCAGACGAGTTGCTGTTTTACCGAACCCAACACCTTTCGAATACCAACCTCTTTAGCCCGCCCTGCCGATCCCGCCGTGCTAAGATTCATGAAGTTGATGCAGGCAACCAGCAGTATGAATACCGCAATGATGGAGAAAATATAAACGTACTTGATATCGCTGTTGTGCTCTATTTCAGACTCAAGGTTTGAGTGAAGGTGAATACTCGTAACTGGCTGAAGTTGAAAGCCGAATGCGTCACCTTTTCGAGTAAACTCGGCCAGGCTGACACCGAAAAGCTCCTGAATTTCCGAGCCGATGTATTTCTTTACCAGTTCAGGCATTTTGCCTCTCAGATCGTCAATGGAATAGCCGGGACGTAGCACTACGTAGGTATAGCAACCGCTGCTCAGCCACGTAGTGCGGAGTTGGGTCGAGCGCATCGAGCCGAATATATCGTAGTGAAAGTGCGTGTTTGACGGAACATCCTGACACACACCCGTCACCCGGAAAAGTTTTTGTCCACCTATCGTCAATGTTTGTCCGATTGGATCTTGTTCACCAAAATATTTTCGGGCTATCGTTTCAGTAATGACGACCGTATTCGGTTCGGTCAACACCGTTTTAGAACTGCCTTTTAGGAGCGGTATCGAGAAAATTTCGAAAACGTTGGAGTCAGCAAAAACAACGTGTTCCTCTTTAAAGCTTTCGTGATTATGCTTAACGATAAATGTACCTTCCTGTCTCAGGCGTGTGATCGCTTCTACCCCCGAATAATCATGAACCAGCGCCGGACCCGCCGGAACGCTCACCTCAGCCGTGTTGATTTCCTTTCCACCAACCTGACCGTGGATAGTCATTCGAAATAGCCGGTCGACGTTAGCGTGGTAACGATCATAACTCAATTCATGCCGAACGAACAGTACAATGAGCAGGCATGTAGCGAGGCCAACGGCCAACCCGATACTATTAATGGCGGTAAAGGCTTTGTGAAGAACGAGGTTCCGCCAGGCGATTTTTAAATAGTTTCGGATCATGGTAGGGCTCAGAGAAGAAGGTTGAGGATATTGATTTTTAGTTCGTTTGGCCAATGGCCGCATCAGTTTCAATACAGTCAGGCTATATTGCCAGCGGGCTTTTCGCTCGCCCACCGTCTGCACCCAGTAAGCATAGAGTTCGAGCAGATCGCCCTGTGTTTCCTCTAGTGTGTTTGGATCACCGAAGGTTTCCAGAAGTTTTTGAGTCCAACGGGGCGGGTTCATAATAGATAATGTAAAATGGATAATGAGTAGTGAAAGTGAACGGCTGATTTACAGGCTATTGTGCATTGTTCATTTTACATTCCCTTATCCACCCATTAATTGCAGCGTTTGCGGGGGCAGTGAATTCCATAATTCCGCACGTATTTGCTTGACTTCCTGCAAGGCTTTCCGACCCGCGTTGGTGACGATGAAAAATCGTTTTCGCCGACCACCCCGTTCAGCCGTTGCTCCGCCCATCTCAGAGGATAAAAAGCCTTTCTCTTCCAGACGTTGCAGCGTTGTGTGAACCGTACTGAACCCAACCGAACGGCCGGTTTTCTGCTCAATTTCCTGCGTGACGGTAACGCCGTAGGCTCCTTCGCCCAGAATGGCTACGGTTAGCAAAATCACTTCTTCAAACTCTCCCATAAAGGCCCTTTTCATAGCGGTGGATATATTATACGATAATGTCGATCAAATGCAGTGCCAACTACGTAAAATAGCCTCTTATCGCTTGGAAACGAGGTTTTTGGAGGAACTGGAGCGCGCCAACTGTCCGATTGTGGACATTGAATGTCCGTAAAACGGACACGGCAATCCGTACTGGGGATTGCCGTGTTTAGAAAGAGAGAAAGAATTTATTAGTCGCTTCGTAAACTTCTGACCGGGTTCATTAGAGCGGCTTTAATGCTCTGGAAGCTCACGGTGAGCAAGGCAATAGCAATAGCCAGAAAACCCGCCAGGCCAAACATCCACCAAGCCAGATCAATTTTATAAGCGAAACCCTGCAACCATTTATCCATGACGTACCAGGCAATGGGCGAGGCAATGATAATGGCAATAAGCACCAGTTTCAGGAAGTCGGTTGATAGTAGTGTAACGACGCTGCCAACAGAAGCGCCCAGCACTTTCCGAACGCCAATTTCTTTGGTGCGTTGCTCCGCCGTGAACGTCGCCAGCCCGAACAAGCCCAGGCACGAAATGAAAATGGCCAGGAAGGCGAAGTAGTTAGCTAACTGACTAACAACCTGTTCGCTTTTGTAGAGCTTGGCGTACTCCTGATCCGAAAACTGGTACGTAAAGGGGAATTTGGGATTCAATTCTTTGCAGACTCTCTCCAGACTGGCGAGGGCTTCTTTGGTTTTGCCCGCTTCGATACGGACGAGTATCGTGCCCCACTGTCGTTTTTCGTCTAACCGAATGATTAGTGGCTCAATTGTCTGATGCATTGAATTAAAGTGAAAATTTTTTAAAACGCCTATAATGGTGCCTTGCTTTCTACCCCACATCAATGGTTGGCCAATTGGCGATCCGATGCCGTTTTTATACCCGATTTTCGCTAAAGCAGTCTCGTTTACCAGGAAGCCAACGGAGTCTGTACCAAAGGTTTTCGAGAAATCACGTCCTTCTTTTAGTGTCAGATTCATGGTCTTTACAAAATCGTATCCAACGGGTGTGTCGGCAAACGATGTTGCCACATTGGGATCTTTGCCGGGCCATGTGAAATCGCCGTTATGGTGAGCAATAACGGTGGGTGTTCCGCGCATTTGTGAAATACTCAGGACACCGGGCGTTTTACCCGCTTCTTCCTTAAAGAGGCTATACTTCTGCGTTAAATCACCCTCTAACGGAACGTAAACGAGGTTTTTGCGATTGTAGCCGAGGTTCTTCGTTTGAACAAAGTCGGTTTGGCGATACATCACAATCATGCCTACAATAAGCATAACCGACAGTACAAACTGAAAAACTACCAAACCTTTGCGAAAAGTTGTTGCTCCGGCACCAAATCGCAAACTGCCTTTCAGCACCCGAATAGGACTTAGTGAAGACAGAAAAAACGCTGGATAACTGCCCGCGATAAAGCCCGTTAGCACGAATAAACCCAGCAATGTTGCCCAAAAAGCGGGCTGGCTAATTGGCAGAAATAACTGCTTTCCGGTGAGACTATTAAAGGCAGGCAAAATCAGGGTTACGAGAAGAACCGCGATACAAATGGAGAAGAACGTGAGCAACATAGCCTCGCCAACAAACTGCCCCACCAACGCCGAACGAACTGCTCCAACCACTTTTCGAACGCCTACTTCTTTAGCTCGTTTGGTTGAGCGGGCAGTTGCCAGATTCATAAAGTTGATGCAGGCAATGAGCAGAATAAAAATAGCTACGAGGCTAAAGAGTCGTACGTATTCAATACGGCCCCCATCAAGTTGCCCATTTTTAAAGGTTGCATTCAGGTACTTTTCGGGATAAGGCTGCAAACCCAGTTCAGTGATAAAGCGCTTGTCTTTTGCTTTATATCGGTAAACAAAATCCTTGATTTTCGCTGCAACTTTTACAGGATCGGCCCCTGGTCGCAATTGCAGCAGGGTGAATGGATTGGTATTATTCCAATTACTAACCCACTCATTTACTTTTACATAGGCTTCCCAGGGTCGCAGGAAATCAAACTGCTGCGACGAATTGGCCGGTAAATTTTCAAATACCGCCGTAACCTGCAAATCATCTTTGTTCTCATAGCGTATCTGTTGCCCGATGGCTTTTTCGGGACTGCCAAAAAACTGGTCAGCCATTTTTCGGGAAATGGCAATACCGTTTGGTGCGTTTAAGGCTGTTCCGGGTGTGCCCTGCAGGAGAGGATAGCTGAACATGTTGAAAAAATCAGCCCCGGCAAACGTTCCCTCCATTTTGTTAATCTTATCTCCGGCTTCGAATGTAACGGGGTTGTTCCATTCCATACTGCTGGCGTACTGCACTTCGGGAATAACGCGTTTAAGCTCGTCTGCCAGTAAGCCCTGTGTAAGGTAATCTGCCTCAATTTTGCCATCGTACTGCTGGCGTTCATACACTTGATACAACTGCTTGCCATTAGTATGAAAACCATCCATGCTACGCTCATCCTGAACCCAAAGAAGAATCAACAGACTACAGGCCATTCCCAGAGCAAGTCCCACTATATTAATGCCCGAAAATGCTTTGTTGCGAATCAGGTTTCGCCAGGCGATTTTGAAATAATTACGTATCATATCAGGATGTAATAACAGAGGTTTGGAATATTCACTCTCACTCAGTTTTCGTTTCATCATTGACGGTCGCATTAAACTCAATACGTCGCGCACATAACGCCAGCGAGCTTTTCGTAGGCCCACCTGTTCGACGCGTTGCTGGAACAGCTCGTCTAAATCCTCTTCCAGCTCGTCTACCCGGTGGGGTGCACAGGCGATGTGCAGCAGGCGTTTGGCCCAGTGCGGTCCGACGGGTCGGGGTGGTTTATTTGTCGATTTCGCGTTCATGTCAAGGTGGTAGTTGGAATGGCGTTCCACATCTGGTTACGTACCTGCCGAATCTCTAGCAAAGCCCTCTGCCCAGCCGCCGTTACGGAATAAAGCCGCTTTCTGCGTCCACCTCGCTCGGTCGTTACTCCACCCATTTCGGACGATACCAAGCCTTTTTCGCCGAGCCGGTGCAGGGCCGAGTGTACGGCACCGAGGTTTACTAAGCGATTCATCTGTTGCTCAATCTCCGTGACAACGGCCGCTCCGTAGGCATCTCCCAACCGAATAGCCACCGCCAGTAGTACGATCTCTTCAAATTCACCTAAATAGGTTCCCTTCATCAGAATACATTAGATATGTATATGTATAACAAATGCTTCGCCAAACTCAAAAAAGTGCCATCTCGCACAGAAATAGCACTTTTCAGAGTATATGTGAACGGCTTTATTGTCCGTTTCTGGACAAACTATGTACGCTTATGGACAGACGCGAAGCAAGTTTTTCGGGTAACAGGATTTACAGGAGAAACAGGATTAGTCATTAATTAAAATCCTGTTTCTCCTGTAAATCCTGTCGGAAAATACTGATAATCAGTAGGTTGTAATTTGTCTTTTCCGGAAATCCGCACCCGGTGCTGAATACTCCAATCGCGCAAAGCCTGAATAACACTATCTAACGATTAGCTGTAATCGGTCAATTTACAGCCGATTGTAACGGGGATTTTGGATACACAGACCGCACCGCGAATTCGTTATCCAGTAGTAAAGTCATTCCGACCGTTGGGAGCGAACAGGGTTCATTAAAGCGGCTCTAACTGACTGAAATGAGATCGTCAGTAGGGCAATGCTCGTTGCTAAACCACCCGCTAGGGCAAAAAACCACCAGGCGATGTCGATTTTATAGGCAAAGTCCTGAAGCCATTTATTCATGGCCCACCACGCCAAGGGCGAGGCAATGACAATGGAAAGCAGAATAAGCTTTATGAAATCTTTAGAGAGCAACGTGACGATGCTGGCAACCGATGCGCCTAGTACTTTGCGCACGCCAATTTCTTTAGTGCGGGCTTCGACCGAAAAAGTCATTAGGCCCAGTAAACCCAGGCATGCAACCAATAATGTGAGTGCCGTAAATCCGTTGAACAAGCGAGCCAGTCTTTCCTCCTTGGCGTAGAGCTTATCGTAGGCTTCATCCAGAAAATAATAGTCAAAAGGGGCTGCTGGTCGGCTGTGGTCATACAGTTTCTTAAGTTGGGCTAGCGCTTCTGGTACGTTGGTTTGGGGCTTTAGCCGAATCATAAGATAACCACCGTTTGCTATAATCGAGTGGCTTGTGTCGCTCACGATCGTCAGCTGCATGGGCGATACAGGTCCGTGCAGACTGCTCACATGAAAATCGGCCACGATACCGTCGGCTGGCTGGCCCTTGAAAGGAGCGGGTTGCTGTAATGGATTTCCCACAATCCCAGCCTCTTTCATAACCGTCTGATTATAAACGGTCAACTCTTTCCTTATAGAACCAGATTCCCAACCTACAGGAGCGTATTGCCAGTGAATGCCCATCATATCGAAAAAGGCTTTGTCCACTGTCAACGAATTGACCATGAGTTGTTTCTGGGTCTTCACTGTTTTTAAGAAATAGGCCATTATGTGGTTTGTGAACAACTTAGCATCGGTTACGGCTACGTTGTCTGCACCCGCCCATTGCCGGACATCGTCGCGGAGGGCCGGAAATTGCGACACCATGTCGCCGTCGATATACATGGCTACAACCTGCGCCCGATTGATGCCAAGATTTTTCGTTCGCAGAAACTTCATTTGTGAATACAATACAACGCTGCAAATCAGCAAGCCAATACTGGCTGTAAACTGAACCGTTGTGAAAACCTGCCGCAAACCAGCGCCACCATATTGCACATTCGTTGATCCTTTGAGTACCAGCGCGGGCCGGAATCCCGACAGGAGTAGGGCTGGATACGCACCAGCTAATAACGAACAAGCTAGCCACAGCACGAGTATCAGTCCCCAATATGGCTCCTGCGATAAGACTCGTGTGTCCATGTGCAAATTGAGAGCGTGGTTGGCCCAGGGAAAAATGGCCTGGAGTAATGCCAGAGAGAAGCCAAAAGCTAACGTAGTAGTGAGAAACGATTCGAGAAAAAACTGACCAATTAGCTCACGACGATGCCCACCGATAGCTTTTCTAATGCCGACTTCTTTTGCTCGTTTGGTGGCGCGAGCGGTGGTCAGACTTACGTAATTGATAACGGCTAATGCCAGAATGACCAGCGCTACCGTGAGCAAAATATAGAGTGATTGTCGGGCATCTTTCGATTCACTGCGGCTATCTAAATGCAATGACGGTAACGCTTCGAGGAAATAGTTGGCCGAAATATCCGCGAATTGAACGTCGGATTTTATCTTTTGCAGTTTTTTCTCGACGGCACTCGTGCTGGTGCCTGGCCGTAAGACCAGATACGTAGTTAGAAAACCACCTCCTTTATACGCTCCTTGCTGATGCTGACCGAGTGTGGGCATAGAACTTAACGAAACCAAACCATTGAACTGAATCACAGAATTAGTTGGTAAATCGTCCAGTACTGCCGAAACAGTGAGGGGGAAGTGTTTATCGAAAATCAGTGTTTTACCAACTGGATTTTGATTGCCAAAATACTTCTCCGCCAAATGTCGGGTCAGCACAATATGCCCTGGTTCACTAAGTGCGGTTTTAGTGTCGCCATGAAGTAGTTGCAGACCCATTTGCGGCAAAAGCGACGCATCGGCATAGCCAATCTTTTCTTCTTTAAACCGGTGATTTTGATCAGACTGTAGAACAGCATCGCCTAACCCATCTGAAAATCGAATAACTTCTTCTACTTCAGGAATTTGCTGTTTTATCTCACGGCCAAACGATTCGTGCAGTCCGAGCATAGTAACTTCCTGCCCACCATATTTCGCCACTGATAAAATCCGGTAAGTGCGGTCAACGAAGGGTTGAAAACGGTCGTAATGAAATTCATGCCAGACGTAAAGCGCAATGAACGTACTGACTGCTAAGCCAACGGTTAGCCCAACGATAGTCAACGCGCTGAACAATTGATTTTTCCACAACTGCCTAAATGCGATGGCGAAATAGTTTCTGAACATATCTGGATTTAGGTAAGATGATGAATAACTTGAGTTTCGTTTAATGGCAAACGGTTTCACAAATCCCAATACATCCCACCAGTATCGCCACCGTGCCCGGCGCTCGCCAATTCTGCTGATCTGGTAAGCAAACTCTTCATGCAAATCGCCTTGCACTTCTTCGAGTTGGTGGGGCGCACAGACGAGTTTAAGTAAACGATCGGCTAAGTGGGGCGGGGGCATAATGGAAAATGATTAATGAAAAATGGTTAATGAATCCAGGGTATGTTAATCGTTTCGCTACGTCATCCATTTGGGGCCGCCCGCGCAGGCCATTATCAATTACCCATTTTACACATTATCCATTATTCATGTCATTCCGACCGTAGGGAGCGAACGGGGTTCATTAAAGCGGCTTTGATGCTTTGAAAACTGACCGTTAGCAGCGCAATGGCCAGGGCTAATAAACCAGCAATGGCAAACATCCACCATTGAATGTCAATTCGATAGGCGAAATCCTGCAACCATTTGTTCATAGCCCACCAGGCAATTGGCACAGCAATAAGGATGGCAATGAGCACCAGTTTGATAAAGTCTTTGGCCAGCAATTGAATAATGCCCGTTACGCTGGCTCCCAACACTTTACGGACACCAATTTCGCGGGTACGTACCTGGGCCGTGTAGGCGGCCAATCCAAACAGGCCAAGACAGGAAATGAGAATAGCGATGGAAGCAAAAAGGGTAAATAGAAATCCCGTTTGCTGTTCCGACTGGTAGAGGTTGTTGAACACCGTGTCTAAAAAGGCGTAGTCTAACGGGTAATCAGCATTGTATTGCTTCCAGGAACGTTGGGCCGAGGCAATAACCTGATCGGCGTCTTTGCCGGTTGTTTTGATGTAAATTGACCCCATTTGGTTCGGGTCATAGTAGAAAACAGACGGTTCTATTTTCTGTCGCATGGAGGCAAAATGGAAATCTTTAACGACGCCAACAATGGTTCCATTACGCTCCCATAACTTAAATCGCTTGCCAATGGGATTCTTAATGCGGGCGGCTTTTACGGCGGTTTCATTCAGGATAAAATGCAGCGAATCAGATACCGCACCTGTAAAATTAGCCCCCTGCTGAAGCTGCATCTTAAAGAAAGGAATGAAGTCTTTGTCGATTGCCATCGGATGTACCATCATGGTTTCGCCCTGTTCTTTGCCATCCCAATCGTTGCTGCCGGTTTGCCCACCCATCCTGACAATATTGGAGTTGGCCCGCGTAACAGCCGCTACGCCGGGTTGACGTAGTAAATCGGCTTTCACTACGTCATAGTGCTTACTCATATCCCGCATGTTAAACGCGAGCACATGCGTTTTATCATAGCCCAACTCCCTGGCGCGTATGTATTGCAGTTGATTGCTGATGATAAATGTACCGGCAATCAGAATTACCGAAACCGCAAATTGAGTCACCACCAGCGCTTTTCGGAAAGTGGCTTCATTAATACGACCCGATACTTTACCTTTCAGGGCTTTCAATGGCTCAAAGGAGGAGAGTAACAGAGCCGGGTAGATGCTCGAAGCGGCCAATGTTCCAAGAATGGTCAACCCAATGATCTGCCAGATGTGGTAGTCCGAAAAGTCGATAACGAGTTCCTTGCCCGATAGTTGATTGTAGGCGGGCAACAAAAGATACATCAAGCCAATTGCCAGTATCGCGGCCAACGAAAAAAGCAGTGCCGTCTCAACCAGAAACTGTATAAATAGCTGTACTCTGGCCGCGCCCACAATTTTACGCATACTAATTTCCTTAGACCGAAGCAACGAACGAGCTGTAGACAGATTCACGTAGTTGATGCAGGCAATGACCAAAATCAGCAAGGCAATGATAGAAAACATCCTGACCGTTTCAACACCACCTTCTGTGCCATCGGCTTTGTACAGGTGCATGCTGGACAGGGGTTGTAACAGATAGGTGAGGTCGGTATCGTCCGGTTTATTTCGGAGGTGGATGTTGCGCAGTTTAGTTGCCAGATTGCCAACAGAAGCACCCGGTTGCAGCAACAAATAAGTATCATAGTCAAACTGATGAAAATCGTTATCCCTGTTTCGACCGTCCTTCCGGTTCGCGTACATGTTGTCGAACAACAGCGAAATAGGAAAGAACATGTCGCCTTTTATACTCGAATTTTTGGGGAGATCCCGGATTACTCCACTTACTGTAAATGACGATTTTTCATTGTAAGACAGCACTTTGCCAATTGGGTTATCATTACCAAAATATCGTTTGGCGCTGGTCTCTGTAAGCACAACGGAGTGATTATCTGGAAACGGTTTCGCTGGATTTCCCTGAACAAGACCAAAATCGAACACCGAAAATAGATTTGGGTCTGTGAATGACGACTTCTCTTCAGTAAACGTTTTTTCCTTGTATTTAAATAGGGTATACATGTAGTTGCCGGTCAGGCGAACGGCATCTTTTACCTCAGGAAGTTCCCGTTTGGCAAAACCGGCCATCGGCGCTACGGTCGATGGCCAGATTTGCTGGCTGGTTCCCGTACCGACTTTATTTTCGAGCCGATAGATGGATGATGATTGCTGGTGAAAACGGTCAAAACTTAGCTCATCCTGCACCCAAAGTAAGATGAGAATACCAACGGCTAACCCGGCCGTTAACCCCGTAATGTTAATCAGCGAATAAAATCTGTTCTTCAACAAATTGCGCCAGGCGGTTCTAAAATAGTTACGTAACATAGCAATATTGACTAAATGGGTTGTTGAATATTCACTGAACCGGCGGTCGTAGTACCCCGACGGTGAACCACGGACTATTGCCGTTTTTCGCTTCATGGCAAATGGCCATCCCGGCGGGGGTTTTATAAATACCAAAACAACCCACCAGTAGTTCCAACGCGCCCGGCGCTCACCAAAATGCTTCATCTGGTACGCAAACTCCTCATGCAGATCGCCCTGCACTTCTTCGAGTCGGTAGGGTGCACAAACGAGTTTAAGTAAACGATCGGCGAAGCGGGGTGGGGGCATAATGGAAAATGATTAATGTAAAATGAATCCGGGAGACTTAATCGTTTTGCTAGGTCATACATTAGCTATTAATCATTTTCAATTAATCATTATTTATGTCATTCCGACCGTAGAGCGCGAACGGGATTCATTAACGCTGCCTTCACACTCTGGAAACTGATTGTCAACAGCGCAATCCCGACCGCCAGAATACCCGCCAGCACAAATACCCACCACTCAATGTCGATCTTGTAGGCAAAGCCCTGCAACCACTGATTCATGGCCCACCACGCTACCGGCGACGCGATGAGAATACTTATCGCCACTGGTTTTAGGAAGTCTTTGGAGAGTAGACCAATAATGCTGGAAACCGTAGCACCCAGCACTTTACGCACGCCAATTTCTTTGGTGCGCTGTTCGGCGGTGAACGTTGCCAGCCCGAACAGCCCCAGACACGAAATGACAATGGCCAGAAACGCAAAGTACGTTGACAGTTTGCTAACGACCTGCTCGCTTTGGTATTGACGGGCATATTCCTGATCGGTGAACGAATAGGTAAAGGGAAATTTCGGATTTAATTTCTTGCATATGGCCTCTACTTTCTTCAGGGCTTCGGTTGTCTTGCCTGCTTCAATGCGAATGATGGCATTACCGCCCTGTCGTCTGGAACCGGTACTTAGATAGGCAATTAGTGGTCGTATTGCCGTGTGTAAGGATTGGAAATGGAAGTCTTTCAGAACACCAATTATTGTCCCCTTATTTTTACCCCAGGTTATCGTCTTGCCGATGGGCGATCCGCCGTGGTTTTTATAACCGATTACGTTCAGGGCCGCTTCATTAATCAGAAAACCTGTGGAGTCGGTGGGGAAATCTTTAGAGAAATCGCGCCCGTCTGCTACGGTTAAATTCATGGTTTTTACAAAATCGTACCCTACGCCAAGGGGTGTAAATCTGACTTTGTCATTCGGATCGCTTCCGGGCCAGCTTATACCTTCTGTCCCCGAGCCATTCGAGGCCGGTGATTCGGTCATGTGCGATACCTGCTTTATGCTTGAAATCTGCGAAAGCTCCTCTTTCAGGACGTCATAGTTCTTTGCCAAATCACCCTCCAACGGAAAGTAAATCAGGTTCTCCCGGTCGTATCCTAAGTTTTTGGTTTGCACATAGTCTACTTGCCGGTAGATGATGATCATACCAACAATCAGAATAATGGAAAGTGAAAACTGGAATACCACTAATCCCTGCCGAAGCCAGGTAGATTTTGTATCAAACTTCAAGGCGCCCTTGAGTACCCGAATTGGACTAAGTGACGACAGGAAAAAAGCGGGATAGCTACCGGCTAGTAAACCCGTAAATAAGGTCAGCCCAACTAAAATTCCCCAAAACGAAAGTTCATCAATGGGCAGATTTATTTGTTTTCCGGTGAGCGAATTGAACGCGGGTAATAGCAAACCAACGAATAAGAGGGCCAGAAAAACGGAGCAAATAGTCAATAGCATGGCCTCGCCCACAAACTGCCCGATCAGTACCGAACGCATGGCCCCAACCACTTTTCGAACGCCTACTTCTTTTGCTCTTTTTGCCGACCGTGCCGTTGCCAGATTCATAAAGTTGATGCAGGCAATCAACAGGACGAAAGTGGCCACAAGGCTAAATAAACGCACATATTCGATGCGCCCGCCGTCTATTTGTGCATTTTTGAAATTACTATTCAGATAGTATTCATGGAAAGGCTGAATGGCCAATTCTGTATGAACAGGCTTGCCCTCATCGCGATTAAATTTGTCCAGAAGATGCTTTATTTTCGCTTCTACCTTGGCTGGATCGGAATCAGGACGAAGCATGAAAAACGTGAGCGGGTCTGTGCTATCCCAGCCTTTGGCCCATTGATTATCGGCTAAATAGGCGTCCCAATTTCGCAAACAGTCGAACTTCAGCGTGCTATTCTGCGGCACGTTTTCAAAGACGGCCGTTATCGATAAATCGGTACGATTGTCGAACCGAATTGATTTGCCAATGGCGGCTTCGGGACTGCCGAAAAAAGATTCTGCCATGCTTCGGGAAATAGCCAGACTGTTGAGGTCTTTGAGGGCTGCTTCGGGTGTGCCCTGCAAGAATTTAAAGCTGAACATGTTGAAAAAATCAGGACTAGCCGTATTGGTTGCCTGTTTGTTGACTTTATTCCCGACAGAAAATGTTTGATCGCTTACCCACGAATAAGGCGTTGCTAGTTGAATTTCGGGAATTGACTTTTTCAACTCATCAGCCAGCGGCCCCGGCGTCCAGATTACACCCTGCATTTTTCCGCTAAAAAACTCGCGCATATAAATGCGATACAGTTGCTGCTTATTGGCGTGAAAAGCATCGACGCTACGCTCGTCCTGCACCCACAGCATAATCAATAAACTGCAAGCCATTCCCAGCGCCAGACCCAGCATATTAATAGCCGAGAATGTCTTGTTCTTAACGAGGTTTCTTAACGCGATTTTGATGTAGTTCCGTAGCATAGCAGGATTCAATAGAAAAGGGGTTGAATACTCTCCGAAATTGACATTGGTACGCGGGCGGACCGTTCGTTTTCGTTTTATAGCAAATGGTTTTATAAATCCCAACACATCACATACATAGCGCCACCGCGCCCGGCGCTCGCCAATTCTGGTGACCTGATAGCTGAATTCCTCGTGCAAATCGCCCTGTAGTTCTTCCAGCAGGTGAGGAGCTACGAACCCTTCCAACAACCGGTCGGCCCAGCGGGGCGGTCCGACCGGTCGGGGTGGTGGTTTCATAAACTGGTCACTGGTTTAAAAGGAT
>CAXVWN010000063.1:0-15956 GCA_964263725.1 Spirosoma sp. | reverse complement strand
GAAATGGTTGATCGCCAGTACGTAGCGATACACCGTAAACACAGCCGCCGGAATCTGATTTTCTGTCGGAATGGGCGCGTGAAGCATAATGTCTTCGAAACTCTGCACTGCCGGATAACCGAAATAGCCGAACAAGCCGTTGGTGATGAACGAAAACGGGGCTTTCTCATGCTTGAAACTGTCCTTAAACTGTTTCAGCGCGCCCAGCATGTCCTGCACCGGAAGTTCATTTGTTTGTTCGTCACCATCCGGCATCTTAACCGTGAGTTTGCCTGAAACGTAAGAAAACCGCGCAACCGGATCGAAAGCGATGTACGAAAAACTGTTCTCGTTGCCGTGATAATCAGAGCTTTCGAGCAAAATGCTATTCAGGAAACGATCGCGAATGCGCAGATAAATACTAACCGGCGTAATAATATCGGCCAGCATCCGCTTGTGGCGACTGACAATGCGGTAGTTGATTGGAGTTGTTAGGGTTGGCATATGTTTTTTGTTATGCTGACAAAAACGGGCAAAAAAATAAGGCTCACCGTGATGACGGTGAGCCTTTATAAACTTGTTGGTGAACAACAATAGGGGCAACCTTCATCTCTGTTGAGAAGAATGCCACCACCAAATCATGTTGTTAACCGAATTATTCATGAGTTCTAATCGTATGTCAGGGCTTTCTCGGGATTGCTATCACCGGCCTTGAAGGCACAAATATAAAACGTTTGTTTTATTCTCGATAAAACTGAGCAACTTTTTTCAGAATAAAGTCTGCCAGCTCGTTTGGGGCCTCCCACGGCAGCAAGTGACCGGCGTTAAGAATGGTATCGAACGTGACGTTTTTCAGGTATGGCATTGTCATGGTTTTCTGCACATCAGGCTTGAGCGCTTTATCGGCATCGCCGACAATAATTGACACGGGTATAACGACAGTATTCATTTGTGCCGAGATATCTTCTTTGCTCCCTAGGGTCAGCCAGGCGTTCCAGGCGGCTTTTGATGTTCGCAGATTATCCGCAATAATTTGATCTTTTATTTCCTCCGAAACAGGTCTGACTGTAATCTTCTCGAACGTCTGTTCAGCGGCCGACCGTTGACCGTGTGTCGTAAGCATGTCTTGTCGATCGGTATCAGAAATGGGCTCGGGAACGGGCGGGGAGGGCGCTATCAGGATCAACGATTGTAAGCCGTTGGGCTGCCGGGCTGCCAGCGCTAACGCAACTTTGCCACTCATCGAATGCCCAATCAGTATATAATCCTGAACATCTAACGTATGAAGTAGACTCGAAACATCGTCGGTCATGTCGTTCACAGAATAACCGGTGGCTGGCGCATCTGAATCGCCGTGTCCACGCAGGTCAATAGCCAGACAGCGGTATTGATCAGAAAGTTTATTTATAACGAATTGCCATTCGAGGGCAGAGCCGCCGAAATAGTGTAAAAAGACGAGTGTTAAACGCCCATTGCCTTGCTCACTTACGTTTAGGTTGACGCCGTTAGATGTATATCTCATCAAACCTGAACTTTGAGTCGGGCGGGGCGGTCAGTCATTTCGAGTACCTCGCCATGTGGAACGATGGTAATCTGGCCAAACTCATTCAACAAGCTTTTGTACGCTTCAGCTACGGGTCGTGGTTTTCGATTGAGATCGTATAGGCCACAGGCATTGACATTGTTATTCAATTCGCCGAGTTGAGTGTCCCAATCAATCTGATCAATCAAACTGTACCACGTAAACCCTAATACGGGAATACCATCCCGGCGCATGCGCATGATACTGACCCACTGCTTATTTAACCAGATCGGGGCTTGGTCGGCCTCAAAAACATTCGTTTCTGTATGCATGACCGGCATTCGATACCGCTCGTAATAGTCTTTCGTAATTTCGTACCAGCCTAATACATCCATTGATGTTTGAATAGAGCCGTCGGCCAATTTAATGCGCTCGTTTCGACCATAATAATCATTACCCATGATCTGGTATCCAGGTGGCTTTCCCATCATGAACCAGGCGTATTCTTCGCGGCTCATGCCGTTGTCTAACAGATACATTCCAACCGTGGCCGATGGCGGATTTGCGTATAAAAGATCCAAAGACAAAAAACGCAATTCGTTATCCAGCGCCACTTGTGGAGACGGCTTTGCATAGAGTTCATGCGTATACTCGGCACTTTCGCTTTGTACAATTACGCAGTCGTTTCGTCGCTTGGCAATCTGTTGATTGCCCATGATGCTGGCTGCTGCACAATGTTTAAGAGCCGTAACAAAGCCTTTATCGGTTTTGAGTTGCTCATTCCAGATACCGTCTTTAGCACTGATGCGGGCCGTAACATAAATCTCGTTTACGGGCGTATAAAAACGTACCCACGGATAGCGATCGGCCACCGCACCGGCGTATTCGGCAAAGTGAATGGGTAATTCGGGGTTTTGGAAATTGCCAACCCAGTCGGGCACGCCAAAGTGCATTAAATCTAAAATAGGGGTAATGCCCAGCCGTTTGATTTCGGCCATGACCTCGTCGGCAAAGCTCCAGTCAAATTTACCCGGTGCCAGATGGATGCTGTAGTAGGGGAGACCATAGCGCAGCACCTTTAAGCCCATCTCTTTTACGAGTCCTAAATCTTCACGCCAACGGTCATAGTGACCACATTCACGAAGCTGGTCCCGACGAATTTTGCCATGCTGAATAGTTGGGTACGAACACTCGATACCCGTTGCAAACATGAAGTTGGACGGGTTGTTTTCCGGCAAACCGCTACCATCATGGCCACCCGCTCCACCAAATTGATCGCCGTCGTAATTACCGTCACCGAACGTTTTTTTAATATGATCTAAGAATCCTTTTTGTGCCATACTATTTCTGGGCAGACGGTCGCGGCTTTTCGTCGGGTCTCTACCGTAAAATTTGCTTTTGGTATTTCTTAATGCGGGTTTCTACCCGCTTTACTTAAAAACTGATCGGCCGTGCGAAGCGATAAAGCCATGATTGTTAAAGCCGGATTTACGCTCAGAGCACTTGGAAATGTTGAGTTATCACTGATATATAAGTTCGGGATATCGAAAGACTGTCCATCGGCATTTACAACGGCTGTGTCGGGATTGTGGCCCATACGACAGGTTCCAATAACATGCGCATTACGCGGAAATGCCCAAACGTTCCTGGCTCCGGCTGCCGCCCAGATGTCACGCATAACCTTGTCGGCATGAGCTGTCATTCGTTTCTCATTTTCTCCGTTGGAGAAATAAATACGAGGTTTGGGTATACCCCGGATGTCTTTTTCGTCAGATAATTCCAGATAATTTTGTTCGTAGGGCAAACAGTCACCAAGAATATTGATTCCCGCTACATGGTTATAGGCTGAAGCCGCCCGTTTCAACTCACTTCCCCACAATCCCCGGCCCCGCGCCATTTGCGTCATGTAAGTGAGGGGCATAACACCAATGGACTGAAGGAGGTAGCCGCCCGCAAAATCGGCCTGTTTGGGTCGATGGGTATCTTCCGAAATTAAGGCACCAGGAATACCTTTGTACGGTCTTACATCGTCATCAAATTCACCCCAAATTTGTAGTGCGGTGTGCGCCATTACATTTCGGCCAACTTGCCCACTACTATTAGCCAGGTTGTTGAGAAGCAAAAGGCGGGCAGTTTCGATAGTACCCGCACAGAGAAATACATATCGGCAGCGCTGCCGTTCTTCCTGCCCGTTACGGATGTAGACAACTTCACTGATTTTGCCGGATTCATTTTTTACTAACTCCGTGACAAAGCATTCTGGACGAATTTCGGCTCCATAATGAACGGCCAGCGGGATGTACGTAACGTCCATACTGGCTTTGGCACCAATATTACATCCGGCCTGACAAAAGCCCCGATTGGCACACGCAGGCCGATGCCCAACTCCTTCCTGATAGTAACCCACCGACAAGGCTGCGTTGGCCGCTGGCGATGTTTTTATGCCCAGTTCTTTACAACCTTTTTCCATCAATTGGCCTGCCCCATTGATAGGCAGCGGTCCTAACGCATACCCCCGTTTGCGGCTGGGTCCCCACGGGTAAGATGGTGGACCGGAAATGCCCAAAAACTGTTCGACTTCGTCGTAATACGGTTCAAGTTGATCGAACCCAATTGGCCAATCTTCGCCAACACCAAAATCTGTTTTGATTTGCAAATCGTCGGGCTGGGCGCGCGGTGTGTAAGCGGTATAATGTAAGGTTGACCCACCCACACCCGTACCCGAATTGTTGCTTCCGAACGGTAATGGGTCATCACCGGCGCTCAGCCGCTCGTCGTTCCAGAATAGCTTTTCCTGTTCTTTCTCGTCAGTGGCGAAATCACGGGCCGGATTCCAGTGCTTACCGGCTTCGAGGGCAACAACGTTCAACCCTGCCTTGGCCAGCCGCGCTAGTAAAGGTGATCCACCAGCGCCCGTGCCAATCACGACAGCGTCAATCGTTTCGGTCGTTGAGTAGGGCATTTTTAGTTAATGAACAGTGTAAAATGGATAACGAAAACAGACTGGAACAAATGTAATATGTTCATTATCCAGTCTACATTATTGGGCACTTGTTAATCGTGGTTCGCGGTCTTCTAATTCATTCAGGCCAACGCGTTGCCAAGTCGGTACATCGGCCATGCCGACGTAGCCGATTTCTTCCTGTGCTATTGGATGACTATAATAGTTGTTGACTGCTTCGGCTAGTAATTCCTCAAAAAAACGGGCGGCAATAAGCTGTTGCCATGTATCACCAGCCGCTTCATTGGCCTGAATAGCTTTTAGAATAATGTCTTGTTGTTCACCCGAAATGTTTTGAAATGACTGCCGAAACATCAATTGAGCACTTTCATTGATGCCTCTTAAGCCCAGCTTATACGCATCCCTATCGGCAGGCATCGTATCATATCGCCAGCCATCAGATTTATTTTCGCTTAATCGCTTATCAATGCCGCCTGCCATATCAATCGGTTCTGAGCGATCATCCTGCGGGATAAGGCGGGCGCAAACGGCTTGCAGAAGCGCGAATTCATCGGCGGAAAAGAAACTCGGCTGGTGAGTTGGTCTGTTTAATCGCTCAGTCAACGCCTTGCGTGTTGCCTCGGTTACCAGATCGGTATCGAGTAAGGCGCGGACAGTACCTGTGGGATAGTGATTCTGCATGATTTTTTGGCGTATATAATTTACCCACAGGCCTCAGCCTTTGCATAAAATGGAAGAAGATACGGGCTGAAGCCCTTGGATACCTGTTGATTAGCCTAGTTTTCCACCCGTTACCTCAACAATACTGCCGGTCATGAAGCTGCCTTCATTCGATGCCAGCAGTACATAGGCCGGGGCCAGTTCTTCGGGTTGGCCGGGCCGGGCGAGGGCAACTTCGTGCCCAAAATTCTTGACTTCTTCTTCAGGCATTGTGGCGGGAATATTAGGCGTCCATACGGGGCCGGGAGCCACACAGTTCACCCGAATATTTCGCTTGCCCAACTGAATCGCCAACGATTTGGTAAAGGAATGAATAGCTCCTTTTGTGGCGGTATAATCCACCAGAATTGGGTTGCCAACAATGCCCACAATACTGCCCGTGTTCACAATGGCATCGCCTTCATGCAAGTGCGGGAGCGCAGCCTGAGCCATGAAAAAATAGGCCAGAATATTGGTGTCAAATGTGCGCCTAAGTTGCTCTTCCGTAATGTCTTCCAGATTCTCCTGCGCCATTTGATAGGCCGCATTGTTGACCAGAATATTCAGCTTGCCATAATGATCGACCGTTTGTCGAACGACGTCTTTGCAAGCGGCCGAACTACGTACATCGGCCTGAATTACCAGGCACGAACGGCCTTTGCTTTCAACAATTCGCTTTGTGTATTTGGCATCGTCGGTATTTTCGTTGTACACAATGGCTATATCGGCCCCTTCCATTGCAAACGCAATGGCAACCGCCCGCCCAATTCCCGAATCGGCCCCCGTAATAATGGCTATCTTGTCGGTGAGTTTACCGGCTGGTTTGTAATTAGATAAGTCGCTGTCGGGAGCTGGTTTCATATCCGACTGGCGAGCCGGGTAGGGGAGTTGCTGACCGGGAATCTCCTCGGATTTTGGACGAAATTCAGTTTGATTCATACGTGTGTTGAGTAGGCACGCAGACTGTTTAAAGAAGTAGATAACAATCTGTGTCGTTGGCATTCTAAACTGCTGTTTACGTCTTTTGTTGGCGTAAATGCAAAAAGAGCCGCCTACGGATTAGGCGACTCGTTAACGTGGTCCGTTAAATCTTATTATTCGATACGATTACATTTCGATGACACGTATGCGAATGCTGTTGTTGGCGGTTAAGTCAAATGCAGATTGGTCAAAGTCCGGTGGCCCCATGAGCATGGCTACATTTGAGAAGCCAAACGGTTCGGAAGGCATCTGTCCCGAAAAATCCATCTTCTGATTATTATTTAAATCCTGATAAAGTCGTACGGCATAGCGTCCGGTTGTTAGGCCTTCGAAGATTACGCTGATCTCGCCCGAAGCGGGAACATCGACGACTTTGTTTTGAAAGGATGTACCCTCAAAAGTGGCCTTGCTGTTGGCCAAACCTACATACAGTTTTCCACTACGCGTATTCACATTCGATACAACAACCGTTAAACTATACGTAGCGGATGTTGCTCCAACAGGTGTTGCCGCAACGGACGTTGATGTCGATGGGGTTGTCTGCTGGGCAAAACAAGGCTTGGCGGTGTTGCTGATAAACAGGACAACTGTGAGGAGAGTTATGACGAGCGTTTTCATGATTTACAAAGGTTGTTTTAAGCGTTGCCGTTTGTTCGACAGCACAAACATAATAGCTCCTCAACTACCGTTATAATCTTAAGGGGTGAATAGCACGTTTATGGTACAAATGACACGTTTGGGGCCAATCAGATGGGTATGCGGGAAGAATGGGAAACCGCTTTACCCTAAATTCAGGGTCAAATTCCCACTTTTGTTATACCGAATTTCCTCTTCGGCCAGCATTTGCTTTAGGGTTTGCGCGAGGGTATCGGCATCGGTTTGGGCGAAATGATACGAAAGCTGTTTAGGTGATACGCCGGGGCCATTTGCCAGCGCAACATAGTCACGGACTTCGTCGCGGATAGTCGACAAAGCGGTTTCCGCTTTTTTCTTCTTTTTAATGCAGTTGTCACAGATGCCGCAGGCCTCTCCGGGTTTCTCCCCAAAATACGCTTGTATCAGCCGGGTTCGGCACTGAGTCGGGTGTTCGGTATAAATGACCGCAGCCTGGACTTTTCGCATCGCCAGCTCTTTTCGCCGATTCAGTTCCTGCACATTAACGGGCAACGAAGGCGCATCTAATCGGGGCGTCAAGTATGTTAACTGGGGCTTGTCTTTCTGCTTTTCGTAGATGATTACATTTCGTTCGTGAAGTTGCTCTAACAGGATCTCTATTTCGGGTTGGTTCAGCGAGAAAGCGCGCGCTAAAGCCGATTCTGATATCGTAATGAAGTCTGTAAATAACTCACCGCCATATATCCGCAACAGCAATTTCAGAAAGGAATCGAAACGCGGATTCAATACCTGAAATTCATATAACTGCCTGTTATCCAGTACAACAGTCAGCCGGGAAGGATGGTAGTAATTTTCGTTTAGCTGGATAAATCCTTCCAGTTGAAGTTGTTTCAGGGCGTAATGCGTTTCCTGCTGCGGCAGATTGAAGGTATTGGTGAAAACGCTCAAATCGAAATCATAACTACTAAACTCGCCACCGCCCACGGGCACCGCCGTGTAGTTGGCAATGGCCTGATATACCCGGCGCAGCATCTCGACCGGTTGGTAAAGTTGTTCGGTTCGGAAACGTAAATTCTCCAGATCACCGGTCGTGTAGAGCATTACAGCATAGGCTTTCTGACCATCGCGCCCGGCCCGGCCCGCTTCCTGATAGTAGGCTTCGAGCGAGTCGGGCACATCTAAATGGACCACCACCCGAACATCGGGTTTGTCGATACCCATGCCAAAAGCGTTGGTTGACACGATTACCCGCGTCTTATTTTGTATCCAGGCATCCTGTTTTTCGCTTCGCTGTTGAGGTGTCAGGCCAGCGTGGTAGAAATCAGCCGAAATACTCTGTCGCACCAGCCATTGCGCTATGTTTTGTGTTTGCTTACGGCTACGAACGTACACAATGGCCGAACCCGGTACATTTAGCAGAATACGCAGCAGTCGGGCTTCTTTATTTTCTTCGAGAACCGCCGAATAAGACAGGTTGGGGCGGGCAAATGTCTGCCTGAATATCTGGGGTGTTTTTAAGGCTAGTTTCTCCAGAATATCAGTCTGTACATCGGGTGTTGCCGAAGCCGTCAGGGCAATAATCGGGGTGTCGGGAATGAGCTCCCGAAATTCGGCAATTTGCAGATAAGGTGGCCGGAAGTCGTAGCCCCAAGCCGAAATGCAGTGGGCTTCGTCAACGGCTAACAGGCAGACCGTCATCTGTTTGACGCGTTCAATAACGATTTCGGTACGTAACCGTTCGGGCGATACGTACAGGAATTTGGTGTTCCCGTAAATACAGTTGTCGAGCGTTGTATCAATTTCCCGGTAGTGCATCCCGGAGTAAATAGCCGCTGCCGGAATGCCCCGTTTGCGTAGTTGCTCAACCTGATCTTTCATTAGAGCAATGAGGGGCGTAACCACAATGCAAACGCCTTTCATCGCCAGCGTTGGCACCTGAAAGCAAATGGATTTTCCTCCACCAGTTGGCATCAGTACGAGAGCATCCTGCCGGTTTAGTACGGCATTAACCACGTCTTCCTGCATGGGCCGGAATTCGGAATAACCCCAAAACTGTTGTAAAATCTGGCGAATGGTCAATACGTTATAAGTTGATCGTTTAGTACGGAGCAATTACGAACCACAAACCGTTCGTTAACCCGGAACAAACTTTAGTTACTGCTGCGAATTTACTGCTCGAATAAATAAAAAAATCCATCATTTCTATCACCAAAATTTATCCGAAACAGCTTCTAAGAGTTTTACGTTTTTAAACAAGACACAAGTAGTAACCAGAACGACTATGATTCAGAAAGTCATTAAGTCTGACGAAGAGTGGCGGCAGTTGCTAACGCCAGAACAATATTGGGTGGCGCGCGGCAAAGGAACCGAGCAGGCTTTTACCGGCAAATATTGCGAAGCCCATGATCCCGGACTGTATGCCTGCGTGTGCTGCGGAACAGAATTATTTGAGTCGACAACCAAGTTTGAGTCGGGAACGGGCTGGCCGAGTTTTACGGAACCCGTTGAGGAAGACCGCATTCGACTCGAAAAAGATTACAGTCACGGCATGTTCCGGGTTGAAGTGCTCTGTAATGTATGCGATGCCCACCTTGGTCATGTGTTCAACGATGGCCCTGCACCGGGCGGTTTGCGTTACTGTCTAAACTCGGTATCGTTGGTATTGAAACGAACATCAAATGCTGGATAAAGCACGGGTTTGTGATAAAATAGTCAACTTCCTGACCGGATAGTTTCTCATATTGCGGGCCGTTTTACTACTAAACGGCCCTTTTTTTGTGTGGCCGTGGCCATTTGATGCCGAAATTCGCATTGTTAATCAAATACATCCCTGTGCCGGATAGCTATACGTCAATATGAATTATTGGAATGTCTCTCGATTGATTTTTATAATCGGATTACTGGGAGCGAACCTCGTGCTGGCTCAGAAAGGCAATTGGCCTACGCCCATCGAACGGTTGGCTAAACCAGTAAGTATGTCAATAGCCGGCACTAAAGTCAACTATTATTCTACGGGAGAGAATGCATTAATACAAACTCCACAACCGATTGACTTTCTTCAATTCAAAAGCCCAAACGCCCGCCCAATGGTTCCTACGGCACAATTTATCGTTACGTACACGAATTTTACGGCCGAAGCAAAACGGGCATTTCAGTATGCGGTAGATATTTGGTCAACGCTAATTGTGTCGCCGGTACCTATCCGGATTCAGGCGAATTGGATTTCGCAGGTGCCTAATTTACTGGGTTCGGCAGGCCCGGCCTCTTACCGATATAACTTCGACGGTGGGCAAAAAGCATATGCATTTTATCCAATTGCACTAGCCGAAAAAATTGCCCGGCGTGACTTAAACAGCCCAACCGAGGCTGATATTATCGCCGATTTTAATCGTAATAATAATTGGTATTATGGTACCGATGGAAAAACACCTCCTGATCAGACCGATCTGGTAACGGCCGTCTTGCATGAGCTGGCGCATGGGTTGGGATTTATTGGTTTTTTCAACGTTGAGGATGGGAAGGGTGATCAGGGGAATGGGCAGTATTTAGCCGATTTGCCTTCAATTTATGACCACTTTATCGAAAATGGTCAGGGAAAGCGTCTGGTAACCTCTCAAAACGAATACCCGAACAATTCAATAGCCTTAAATCGCCAGTTGACGGGTAATGATTTGTTTCTGAACGGAACCGTTTTACGACGAGTAACGGGCCAAAGACTCAGACTTCAGGCGAAAGCTACGTTCGATAGATCGGCAAGTATTTATCATCTGGACGAAGATATCTACTCGCGGGGTAGTGTTAGCTCATTGATGAGTGCCATGCTGGGACAAGGTGAGTCGATTCATTCGCTAGGGCCGCTAGTGCCAATTTTTTTGTCTGATCTGGAGTGGAAAACGACTTCGGTGCTTCACCAGCCTATACTAAATTCCGAAGATGTAAAGGATTTTGTATTCAGCGCTCGGTTCGTTAGTGATACAACACTGACGGCGACTTCTGTCCGGTTGTTTTATCGGAAAACTGCCCCTACGGCTAAAGATTCGGCATTTACAGCCGTGGCACCCAGCCGACTGGGTATATCCGACGAGTATCAGTATACGCTTCCCGCAGCACAGGCACAAGGCGATATTTGGTATTACTTTCAAGCTCAGGATGCATCGAGCCGCATCTTTACAAATCCAGGGAAACTTACCAATGGAGCACAAACCTGGCATCACATAAGCGTTGGTCCTGACAACACGCCACCAAGAATTCAGTACAACCCATCAAAAAATACCATTTTCTCGGTGGCTGCTGCGGATAGCTTGCCCATCTACGCCCGCATTGCCGACGCCCGAACGGCAATCGGCGCTGCTTATGTAGAGTACCAGATCAATGGCGTGTCTCAACCAAATCGTACGTTGCGCTACACCCGCCGAACGGTTAACAACGTCACGTATGATAGTGTCTACACGAGCCGAATTGACTTTCCCGCTAATTCATTAAAAATAGGCGATAAGATTTCGTACCGTATTGTTGCCAGAGACTCATCGCGAAATAAAAATCAGGCTGTCAGTCCGGCAACTGGGTTTTATGAGCTTAAAGTCGTTGCGCCACAGGCTGTTCGAGATCAGTACATTAACACATTTAGCGATGCAACGACCGTCAATGATTTCACTGGATACGGTTTTACGATAGCTTCTCCGGCCGGGTTCAGCGATCCGGCTATTCATTCGGAACACCCTTATCGGAATGGAAACGATTTTCAGGGGCAAAGCAATTCTGAATACATGTTACTGGCCCCCATTCGGATTAAAGCCAATCCTGATAGTGCGGTTATTCGGTTCGACGAAATTGTGCTGGTAGAGCCGGGGAGTGTGGGAAGTCATCTGGGCGATACTAATTTTTACGATTACGTTATCGTAGAAGGATCCCGCGATAATGGCACGACCTGGAAACCCCTGGTGGATGCATATAGCTCAGCCGATAAAGCTGATTGGCTGAAGGCTTATACAAACAATTTAGTTGCCAGTCCAACGGGAGAGCAAAATTCTACGACGGCAGGTGTGCCCGCCTTGTACAGACATCGGGATATACCACTTCTGAACCAAAAAAGTCTTTTTCAAGCGGGCGATCAAATTCTGATTCGATTCCGGTTATTTGCTGATCAGCTGGCCAACGGCTGGGGTTGGGCGATTGATAACCTGCGAATTCAGGCGCCACCTTCGCCACTAGTATTAGCAACGGAACCAACTACTTCAGGCTCGTTTCTGGTTTACCCAAACCCGATAATAAACGGGATGGTGCGAATAGATGCTGACTTGACAAAATCAACGCCTGACGTTCAACTAAGTATTGCCGGGCCAACTGGCCAGATTTTACGGCAACAGACGCTAAACGTCAGGAATAAAAAGGTAAGTGAACAACTTGATTTAAGTCAACTGACAACCGGTTTGTATTTCCTGCGGCTGGATGTTGGCGAGGCTGTGCTGACGCAAAAAATTCTTGTTACAAAGTAAAAAAGCCCCTTAGTTTGATTGTAACAAGTAACCCTTAATCGTCTCTTGTGCGCAGATTTGGGGTTGCAACTACAGCGCTACGACTACGAACTGCCGAGGTAATAAAAAAGCCCGTTGCCTTGGCGCCATTGGCATCGGTATTGATGATGTTTGTTGGCACGTTGGCCGATGGCGTAGCAAACAGACCACCATTCGTAATTTGTGTTCGCAGTTGCTGCCAAAAGTTGAAGGCTTCGTAGCTGAGTGACTGGACTTCTACGTTCACAACGTCATTCAGAGCATATAAACTATCCGGGTTGATGGATCGCCGAATGGGTACAATGAATGCTAAGCCATCTGTAACGGTGCTGGCTCCCCGAAAGGCACCATCCTGAGAGGTGATAATATTATTGGGCTTACTTTGCAACTCACCATTTCGGAAGAATCGAATCCGGTAATAATCTACTTCGTTGGGGATGTCAACAGCGTAAAATTCAGCTCTGTAACCTTCTGTTTTGGACAATGGATTAAGCTTCCGCTTGACAAAAATGAGTGAATCGACCGGCGGCACACGATTCATTGTTGAACTGGCCTGATACGTACTGCCCTGATAGGCAATCGTAAGTTGGTACGTCCGCCCAATGTGTCCCAGTGTGTCTTTACCCGTTGGCTTCCAAACATAATAACCGTCATTATCGGGGTCCGAAAAAGAGTATTTCTTGCCAGCATTATCCGACACCGTAACGGTTGCACTGGTTGCTGGAGTGGGTATACGGCTATCAAAATAAGCGGCTGTTTGCGTCAGCCGAATAGACTGTTGACCGGGCTGATCAGTCAGTATTCCATCTACTGACAGTTGAATCGGTCCAGTCTCAAGTTTGGCATCAATAACAGTCGTACAACCGCTCAACGCGAGAACGGTTGCAACAAGGAATGAGAGTATAAGCGTTAATTTCATGATTGTAGTACTGGCCCCTTCAGGTCGGGTATTTACGATATATCAACCGACTCGACGAATTGGTACGGCTAAAATTTAAAATTGTATGTTACCGACGGGATCAAGGTTGCAAAAACAGAATATCGAATCGCTTCGGTTACGCGGGAATTGTCGGCGTTGGGCTGGAAATACACAGAAAAGGCGTTCTTTCGAGCATACACGTTGTAAATAGAAAATACCCAGTTGTCTTCTTTTTTCTTGCCCGGTCGTTTTCGGCCCTGTAACGTTGCCGCCAGATCGAGCCGGTGATACGCCGGAATACGGTAATTATTACGGGAGTTGTCGGTGTTTTGCGGCACGACATACCCTTCATATTCGAACCGATTCGTTGGGAACGTAGCGGGCGTACCACTGGCCAGTGTGAACGTGGCGGAGAAATTCCAGCGTTTGGCCGCTGGTGGATCGTAAAGTAGCACCGAGGTCAGGGTGTGGCGTTTGTCGAAACGGGTCGGATACCAGTTGTTATTATTGATGCCATTGACTTGTCTTTCGGTTTTGGCCAGTGTGTAACTTATCCACCCGTTGATAACGCCGGTATTACGTTTTACAAAAAACTCGGCTCCGTAGGCACGTCCTTTACCGCTCAACAAATCGCCTTCTAGGTATTTATTCAAAATCAGGCTGGCCCCGTCTATATAGTCAATCTGGTTCTGGAGCCATTTGTAATAAACTTCGACTGAAGCTTCAAATTCGCGTCCTGTATGCCCGAAATTTTTGAAGTAACCTCCGGCAATCTGATCGGCAATTTGGGGCTTAACGTTATTGGTCGACGTTGTCCAGACATCCAGCGGTGTCGATGCGGTGGTGTTAGAAATCAGGTGAATGTACTGGGCCAGCCGATTGTAGCTGAGCTTGAGCGAACTGTTATCTGTCAGGTCGTATTTGGCCGCAAAGCGTGGTTCCCAATTGCCATAGGTTTTAATTACATCACCCCCGCGATAGGCCACAGTTGTAATAACCTCGCGTCGGGTGCCAACCGGCACATCTGTCTGAAACGTATAGGCTTCACCCGGCCCCACATAATTAAATAATGAATAACGCAGGCCGTATTGAAGCTGGAGTTGGGGCGTTACCTGCTGTTCATTCGCTACATACAAGGCACTTTCAAGGGCGTGTTTGTTGGCCAGTCCAAACGTTCTGACACTGCCCGCGCTGGCGGCCGTGGCCATGCCAGGCTGAAAATCATGGATAATGACCTGCCCTCCAAAAGAGATGGTGTTTTTGCCCAAAAACAACGAGAAGTCAGGTTTGAGACTATAATCGACAATGCGCGAATCGGTACGGAAGTAATCGTTTGGCTTTTTCTGTTTCAGGTCGGTATTCAGCGAATAGTCATAATTGCTGTAATAGGCTGTCGTATTCAGAAATAGCCGGTCGCTAAAAACGTGATTCCAGCGGGCCGATAAAGTTGTATTCCCCCAGTTAAACCCAAAATCGGAGCCAAACACATCGCGGCCGAGATAGCCCGACAGAAATACGGTGTTTTTATCGTTGATGTGATAATTTCCTTTCGCGGTGAGATCATAAAAATAAAACTTGGCCCCTTTCAAATCACTATTCAAAAATGGCTGGGCCAGAATATCCGCGTAGGAGCGTCGAGCGGCTACAATAAAAGAACCTTTCCCCTTAAACAAGGGACGTTCATAAGACAAACGGCTAAAAATCAGGCCAAGGCCGCCGTTCAGTTCTGGCTTCTTTGCGTTTCCTTCTTTCAGTCGAACATCCAGAATAGAGGCAATCCGCCCGCCATAGTTTGCGGGAATACCGCCTTTTATAAGCTTCACATCTTTTACAGCATCGGGATTGAAAACCGAGAAGAAGCCAAATAAGTGAGAGGAATTATAAACCGGAGCTTCGTCCAGCAAGACCAGATTCTGGTCGATGCTGCCCCCGCGCACGTTGAAACCGGTTGCGCCTTCGCCTACCGTCGACACGCCGGGCAGCAGTTGAATACTTCGAATGACATCAACTTCGCCAAGCAGGGCCGGAATCCGTTTCAGCGTTTTAACGTCAATTTGATTGACGCTCATTTCAATATTCTTAACGTTATCGTCTTCCCGGTTCGTAGAAACGACAACCTCGTCAAGTTGCTTCCCTTCCTGACTTAGTTCAAGATCAAGGCGTATATTTCGCTCTGTCAAGTCAACGGTTTTGGTTTGCCTGGCATACCCAACGTAGCTGATAACGAGATTATAAGCGCCTGGCGGAATTGTAACGGCATAAAATCCGTAGCTGTTTGTTACCGCTCCGGTACCTGTTTCTTTAACGTAAATGGAAACACCAATCAAACCTTCGCCGTTGCCCGCATCCTTTATATAACCGCTAATGGTCAGGCCAGCCGCCCGGCTTCCTTTGGCCGGTACGTTGCTAGCCGTGTTTAGTGAGCCCTGCGCCTTACTGATCTGTAGTGGTATGAAGTAAATAAAAAGGCCGCAAAGCCAAAATGGTATTGTACGTTTCATTGCGTTATGTAAAGACTATTCACACCCATCGGGCGATGAGTCAGGCTATTAACGCAAAAATACGGATTGGTGTAGTAAGCTTGGGTTAAAAATAGATGAACCAGCTATATACGAGGGCGAACGGCATGGCGTATTGGATAAAACCAATAAATGATAAGTCTTAGGTGTGGTGTCGGGTTCTCAAACCGCACGGGCCTTTAGATTTACACCGTTGTGCGATTCCAAGATAGTCGTGTAACTTAAAGCCCTCACAGATTGTGAGCAA
>CAXVWN010000062.1:0-9801 GCA_964263725.1 Spirosoma sp. | reverse complement strand
GGTCGCGGACGAAAGCGAAAAAGTCGGTCATGAATCTTTAGTATCGCAAGTAATGATGCAGATGTAAACGACGAATCTGTTTAAACTTTCATTCAGATGGCGAATTTGTCATTCCGAGGGACGAGGAACCTTTGGTAGAGCAAAAAAAATAGCCAACTACCGAAGGTTCCTCGTCCCTCGGAATGACAAATTCGCTCATTTCATCCTCGATTTTTTTAAAGTTTAAACAGACTCTGCATTTCTACCACTATGTATGACGACAACGTCCAACCATCCTGATGGTCATAAATAACCTAACCTAATTCTGCTCAATTACTTACTGTCAAGTACCGTTCCGGGCAGATAATCTTTTCAACAAAGTCCCTGGTCAATTCAGCCAAATCACTTAGTTCTCAGCGGCTTATCATCCAGAAAATCGCGAACAAAATCAGTAGCGGGATTAGTCAGTAACTCGTCGGGCGGGCCGATTTGTATGATGCGTCCCTGGTCCATAAGGGCAATACGGTCGGCTAGTTCGAGGGCTTCATTTACGTCGTGCGTAACCAGAACAACGGTCGTTTCGCGTAATTCATTTAACCCGAACAACTCCCGCCGAACGTGCCGTCGGGTAAAGGGATCGAGCGCCCCAAACGGCTCATCCATCAATACGACCGGGGGTTTAACCGCCAACGCCCGTGCCAGACCAACGCGCTGCCGTTGGCCACCACTAAGCTCGGCTGGGTAGCGGTTCAAAATTGTGTTTGGCAGTTGCAGTTTGGCAATTAATTCGAGTGTCCGTTCCTTTATAGCGGCCGGTTCCCAACCGAGCAATTTTGGTACAGTCGCAATAGCCTCAGCAACGGTGTAATGCGGAAATAAACCGCCATCCTGAATAACGTAACCGATTCGTCGGCGTAATTCAGGACCGGCCTGCTGCCGAACGTCTATATTATCGACATTAATCGAACCGCTTGTTGGTTCAATTAGTCGGTTAATCATCTTGAGCGTCGTGGTTTTTCCGCAGCCACTTGTGCCCAGCAACACCAACGTTTCACCTTGCCCAACGCGCAGCGATACGTCGTTAACGGCAATGTGCGAATCAAAGCGTTTGGTTAGATTTTGAATCTCGATCATTCAACTATTTGTACGCCTTTCCAGAAAGCCACATAGTCTTTAATTTCACTGGCGGCTGGTTTTGGAGCCGGATAATACCAGGCGGCATCGGGGTTCGTTTTGCCATCTACCGACAATGAATAGTACGATGCCAATCCTTTCCAGGGGCAAGTTGTGTGTGTTTGGCTGTCCGTCAGATAGTTTGCCTTCACCGAGTCTTTCGGGAAATAATGATTACTTTCAACTACAATGGTGTTTTTGCTTTCGGCAATAGTTTCACCGTTCCAGATTGCTTTCATAGTCCAATAATGTTAAAAGGTAAAGTAACTCCAATCCAATATGAACCGGAGTTGCTTTATAACTCAATAACCAACCTTTTGTCTTTATTTCAACACCTGTACGTCAATCACCGAACTATCATAAACGCGATGCGTGGCTTTCTGAAAATCAGCCGCGTCGGCTTTATAGATGTTATCCACATATTTCTGTGGATTGCGGTCGATAAGTGGGAACCACGTGCTTTGTACCTGAATCATAACCCGATGACCTTTTTTAAAGGTGTGCAAAACATCCTGCAAACGGAAGTTCACATCGGTTACTTCACCCGCTTTGAAGGGTTCCGGCTTCTCGAACGAATTACGGAATCGCCCGCGCATAGCTTCCGAACGGACCATTTGCTGATAATTACCCAACGTAATGTTTTTGTTCGGCATGTACGCATGATTCGGCTCGTCGGGCGGATACACGTCAATTAGTTTAACAACCCAGTCGGCATCGGTTCCGGTGGTGCTAACCTTGAGTTTGGCCATAATTTCGCCACCCAATGTCATGTCTTCGGTTAGCACATCGGTCTGAAACGTAAGCACATCCGGACGACGAGCCGCAAAACGTTGATCCTCCGACATGTAGTTGAACGGTGTAAATCCCTGTGTCGTTGTGATGTCTTCTGTATACGGTACGGGTTTCATCGGATCGCTGATAAATTCCGAGAAGCTATTACCGGTACCCCCTTGTTGCGCCAATTGGCCATTGCTGGCTAGGAAAAACTGCATCGGTTGCGCAGTGGCAGCGGGCCATTTATCAAATGTTTTCCACTCATTCCGGCCCGTATTGAACAGGTAGGCTTCGGGCAAGCCACTTTTACCATCGCCCGCGCCTTTCAAAAAGTGATTAAAGAATTTCGCTTCGATATTCCGTTGGTAGAATGTAGCGATGCTATCGCCAAAATACACGTTACTGTGCATCGTATGGCCGGTTTCGCGCGACCAGCGACCATGACCAAACGGCCCCACGACCAGGGTGTTATAAGCGCCGGGACTGCTCTTTTCAATGGTTTTATAGATGTTGAACGGGCCGTATAAATCTTCGGCATCGAACCAGCCGCCAACGGTCATAACAGCCGGACGAATATTTTTTAGATGGGGTAAGAGACTTCGCTTCTGCCAGAACTCGTCATAGTTTGGGTGGTTGATGGTTTCCTGCCAGTAGAAATTGTCTTTGTAATATTTGTCGACGTTTTTGAGCGGGCCGAGGTCATACTGAAACTGAAAACCGTCTTTCGTACCGGTCTTGATAAAGTCGTCATTATACCATGCTTCGGTCGTTGGCTTTGGGTGCTGAATACCAAACACGGGGAAGGTGAATAAATAGGCCTGAATGAACGCGCCATTATGGTGAAAATCGTCGAAGAAAAAGTCGGATATCGGTGCCTGTGGCGAAGCCGCTTTGAGAGCCGGGTGCGCGTTGGGCAACGAGGCCGCCGTGTAGAAACCCGGATAACTAATTCCCCATTGCCCTGCCCGACCGTTATTATTCGGTACATTTTTAAGCAGCCATTCTATTGTATCATACGTATCCGAACTCTCATCAATAGCCGTAATGCTAACGGGTTTCGTAACCGATTTTTTACCTTTCGCCACAACAGCCGGTTGTATGTCGGTAACGGTTGGCGTCATGTTGGTCCAGGTTCCTTCCGACGCCCAACGACCCCGAACATCCTGATAGACAAAGATAAACTTATCGCGCATGAGCGTTCCCGACGGGCCAACCTGTGCAGGATACGCTTCGGGTCCGTAGGGTGCCACGCTGTAACACGTCCGCTGCATCATGAACGGATATTTATTGGTTGCCGATGCATCTTTGGGAACGTACACCGCCGTGTGAAGTTTGGTGCCGTCACGCATCGGGATTTTATATTCAACTTTCTGGTAATTATCGCGAACGAAATTTCCCGTTGATGTCAGTTGGGCCCGCGCGGGAAAGGTCAATGCAAACGCGAGCAAGCCGTAAAGCCAATGTTTCATAGTAATCGATAGAAATTGATGGAGTTGATAGCCGTAAAGATAGCGATATGCTCAGTATTGCCTGCCAACAAAAAACGCCCGATTGAAGCGGGCGTTTGGCGAATTAATTCTGTTTTTCAGGAGCAATAGTTGTCGCGAACCTTCGGATTATAAGTCGCGGGCTTTAACGTGGACAATCTTGCCATCACGCTCGATGACTAATGTATCGTCATCGAGCCTCGCCTTTTCTACCAATCGTTTATGGGCTAATCGAAAGCCTTCCATAACTTTTTCAGAGATGTCTTCTTTTTCAGTTACCGTTTCCATAATTACTCCTCAAAAGTTTCCACAAAATTTGATCTTTAACCACTTCCTGCATTAGTAAACCACCTTTTGCTACTTCAGTTGGCTCTTCATTACTATTATTAACGACCAAAAACGAATCACGAATCGGCAAATAAAAGGAGAGCAAGTTCTCCAACGCCCGTTCGTATCTACGATGAGATATACAGATTCGGCATGTATTAGTCGGTCTCTTCGAGCGTAAAGATATGATCTACCGGTTTGCCGAACACCTGCGCCAGTTTCAAGGCCAGAATTGTTGACGGAACGTAACGGGCCGTTTCAATCGAATTGATCGTTTGCCGACTCACGCCAATGCGTTCGGCTAGATCCGCCTGCGATAAGTTGTGCTCTGCCCGCTCAATTTTCAGTCGGTTTTTCATAGCGCCAATAGCTGATGACTGTTTCGGTAGAGGAGCCAGCGAAACCGGATGATGAAGACCAGTAAAACGGTAAACATGTTGTAGATCATGACATTAAAAAACGCGGTATCGTAGACCGTCAAAATGGCGATTGCCAGAATAAGATAGTTGGCGTAAACACTCCACTGTAAAGCTTCGAGCCGGAGTTGACTGATCATCTCATCCTCTGTTTTTTCTTTCGAGAACGCTATAAGCAGCAAGCCAGCAATGATGCCCACAGCGGCTATTTCGTCGGTCAGATTCTGAATATCGACCAGGTGAGTTATTGAATTGCCAAGTTCGATGGTTCTGGACTCATTTAGAAGCTCAACAACCAGCCAACGAATGTTAAAGTTGGCATAGAGGGAAGCCAGGCCAAGAATAGCTGATGGAACGAAAATAATCCAGCCAATTAGTCTATAGCGATGCGGGAAAAGCCATTTTGTTTTCATAAATATGTAAAGTTTGTTTGACACAACAAACGTAAACTAAACTTATCAATATGTCAAGTATATTTTACATTTTTATAAAAATAAAATCTGCCAGATTTAGACTTTCCCGGCAGATTCTGTTTTCCAACAGCGGAGTTGCTTCTGTTTCAGAGTTTGAAAATCTGCTCCATCAATACCCATTTCTCACCCGGCTTAGCCATTGGCAGGGCTTGTTGATAAGTCCACAACATTTGCTCCCACTCCTGCACTTTTGGGTTGGCAGCATCGGCGGCTGATTTGGCATCGAATGAAAATGTCTCATTGGTTTCCATAATCATGAACAGCCGGTTTCCAATGCGGTAAATTTCCATATTGGTAATGCCCGAATCACGGATGCTGGCGTCTATTTCGGGCCAGATTCGTTGGTGATACCGTTCGTATTCGGCAATTAGAGCCGGGTCATCTTTAAGATCGAGAGCGAGGCAATAGCGCATAATTACCCGGATTGCAATGGATTGAAATGTAGTAAGAATGACGACTAATCGGTGATAGAACGATCTAAATGCGTGTAACCCCCATCAACGTGGATAAGCTGACCTGTGGTATGGCTCGATTTATCCGATAACAAAAACGCGACGGCATTAGCCAGTTCTTCAGTCGTTGTCATGCGGTGTTCGAGTGGAATTTTCGAGACAATTCGCTGAAGCTTCTTTTCCGGGTCAGGCAACGTTTTAATCCAGTTGGCATAGAGGGGAGTCCAGCTTTCAGCCACGATAACGCAGTTGACACGAATGCTATAGGGCAACAACTCAACCGCCCATTCTCGGGTTAAGGCGTTACGCCCTCCGTTCGCTGCGGCATAAGCCGATGTGTTGCCCTGACCCGTTTCTGCCACCTTTGAGCCAATATTCACAATGGCTCCTTTCGATGCTTTCAGGGCAGGCAGTGCATGATGGGCCATCAAGTAATAATGAACCAGATTCTTGTGCAGCGAAGCCATAAATCCTTCATAAGAGCCATTTTCAAGCCCCACACTATCGTTCACACCCGCATTATTGACTAACCCATCAATTCGCCCAAACTGAGCCAATGTTTGCTCTACGGCCCGCCGACAATCATCGGGCTGAGTTAATTCTGCTACAAACTGGTACGCCTGACCGCCCGTAGCTCGAATGGTCTTTACAGCCAGTAGGTTATCTTCTTCACTTCGGCCAATAATAACCGGAATGGCTCCTTCTGCCGCCAGCACTGTCGAGATTCCTTCGCCAATCCCTTTAGCGCCACCCGTAACAAGGATGATTTTATCGTTTAGGTTTAAATCCATTTTTTATCAATTTACTACGTCCAGAAAACACCAAAGACGAAAAGAGAAAGACAAACTACCGTCTTTTCTCCTTTCGTCTTTGAAAGGCAAACCATATAGATGTTAAATCAGGGCACGTAAGTTTCCAGTACCGTCATGTCGCCGTCAGGAATGAGCGTAACGTTGTTGACCGATGCCGGAATGAGGGCGCATTGCCCCATTTTGAGCGAGATGTTATAACCGCCCGGTGCTTCGATGGTGAGCGCCCCGGCTACACAAATCAAAATCACAAACGAGTCAATGTGCGTGTAATCATGTTCAACTTCTTCGTTGAAATTCAGCACGTTGGTTACGAAATAATCACTCGTAACAGCATTAACACTTTCGTTTAATTTCTTGTCGTACTGCGTTTTGTAATGGTCGAAATGATGATAATTAATGGCATCAACGGCCAATTCTGTATGGAGCTCGCGCTTCTGACCCGTGGTGGCATCCACCCGATCGAAGTCATAAATTCGGTACGTGGTATCGGAGGTTTGCTGAATTTCAGCCAGCAATAATCCTTTTCCGATATAGTGAACACGGCCAGCGGGCAGAAAAAATACGTCGCCGGGTTGGGCCGGTTCAATATTCAGAATGTCCTGAATCGTGTTGTCGGCTACGGCTTTAACGTATTCATCTTTGGTCACTTCCCGATTGAAGCCCGAATTGAGTTCAGCACCTGCATCGGCCTGCATAATGTACCACATCTCGGTTTTGCCGAAGCCGCTTTTACGTTCTGCTGCCAGTTTATCGTCGGGGTGTACCTGAATTGAGAGGTCGTCGTTGGCGTCGATGAACTTAACCAACAGTGGAAACCGGTTGCCGTATTGTTCATATACATGCTGCCCAACTAACTCGCCTTTGTACTGTTCTACCAGTTCGTGAAGGGATTTCCCTTGTAAACTGCCTTCTTTTACAACCGAGAGATTACCCTCAACGTCAGATACTTCCCAAGTTTCACCACAGTTAGGCAACGGCGAAAAATCTTTCCCCAGAATGGTTTTTATCTTCTGACCACCCCATATTTTGTCTTTAAAAATGGTCTCGAACGTGAGCGGATATAGCATGATAGCATTAAATAATAATGAATGACTAGTGAAGATTAATGAAGAGAATGATATGATAGTTGCTCCTTATTCTGGCTATTAAAAAAGCTGTTTAGTATTTACAAAAAAACTAAAAAATAAGTGGTCTTTGTCATTCTGAGGAACGAAGAATCTTCGGGTGAAACTGCCTTTTTGGCTCACCCGAAGATTCTTCGTTCCTCAGAATGACAAAAACTCGATTAAGTCAAAATCCTAAACAGCTTCAATGGCAAGTACACATCATTAAACCAATACTATTCGGCAATTGTGGACTATTCCACTTCCCGTGCTGAGGCTTTAAATACACCAACTTCGGCCAACTGCACCGATCCATTCGCATTGGTAATAAACAGACGAAGCTTCGATGATTTCACCGCTGGAAAACGCAGTAGCCGTTTGTAACCTACCGTTGTGAACGACTGAAGTGACTTCCAGTTCGTGCCATCCCAGTACTCGACCCGGCCACTGGCAACACGCTGGCCGTTGGCAATGTTTTCCTGAATCGATATACGGTCGAAGGATTGCTCCCCACCGAGGTCAATCATTAAGGGTTGATTAGCTGATACTGTTGTGAATGTAGTTAGTTTTTTATCGGTCAATGCAGGTTGTTTAGCCACCAGATTCTGCTTAAACGTTTCGTCCAGGATACGTCGGAAATCGCGCAGGCTGGCGATGTCCGGCTCAGAAAATAGTCCTTCCCGATTGGGTGGCACGTTGAGTAATAACAAACTATTGCGGCCTACCGATTCGTAGTACAAATTCACCAAATTCTGCGCCGAACGCACTTTGGTATCTTCGGTAGGATGATAAAACCAGCCCGGCCGAATGGATACATCCGTTTCGGCAGGAAGCCATTGCTTGCCTGTAGCGTCGCCCCGATTCAGGTATTTAGCATCCGCTTTTCCGGGAGCCATCCCCTCGGTATTAATCGTTGACCAGCAGGTTACGCCCGCATTACCTGATTCATTCCCTACCCAGCGTATATCGGGTCCAACATCAGAAAACATAACCGCGTTGGGTTGCAACTGACGAACCAAGGCCCAATAGCCTGCAAAATCGTAGGTCATGTCTTTCGCATTTTCGCCTTTAGCCCCATCAAACCACACCTCCGAAATGGGACCATAATTGGTGAGCAATTCGCGGAGTTGACTTTTGTAATAATCATTGTACCCGGCTGTGCCATAGCGCGGTTCATGACGATCCCAGGGCGACAAATAAACTCCGAATTTCAACCCGAATTCGCGACAGGCATCAGACACGTCCTTAACCACATCGCCCTTTCCATTTTTCCACGGACTGCTCTTAACGGAGTGTTCAGTCATTTTGGATGGCCAAAGGCAAAATCCATCGTGGTGTTTGGCGGTGATAATCGCCATTTTAAACCCTGCCTCTTTTAGAGCCTTAATCCATTGTCGGGCATCAAGTTTAGTTGGATTAAAAATGGCTGGATCTTCGGTACCGTCGCCCCACTCTTTATCGGTAAAGGTATTAACCGTAAAATGGAGAAAAGCGGTGGTTTCCAGCGGCTGCCAGGCAAGCTGGCGGGGCGAAGGCTTAGGCAACGATTGGTTAGGAGACCCAACACTCGATTGAGAATAGCTTAGTAGAGAACTTAAAAAACTAATGACAACTAAACCTATACGGCATGCATACTTCATAAGGTTGGGGTTGGACTATATAGTTAAGTTACAAAGAAGCCAATAAATCGTTTGCAGTCGATATAGCTGGTAACGTTTTTTCAGCTTTACCTATCTAAAGTACCTGTTCCAGCATCTGGATGTAGCCCGTTACGCCTTCTGCTATTTCGTTCAGATAAATAAATTCGTCGGCCGAATGTGAGCGTCCAGAGTGGCCCGGTCCACATTTGAGCGATGGGCAATTTAGCACAGCCTGATCTGAGGTGGTAGGCGATCCATACGTATAACAGCCCAGCGCGAGACCAGCCTGAACAATAGGGTGTTCGGCTGGAATAGACGATGGTTTAAGCCGAATTGAGCGTGGTTTCACCTCAGCCTGAATGTTAGTCCGGATTGTTTCAATCACTTCTTCGAGCGTGTATTGCTCCGTTACACGCACATCTATCGTGAACGTACAGGTATCTGGCACCACATTATGCTGCGTACCCGCATTGATGATTGTTACGGATAGTTTTACGGGACCCAACGTTGGCGAAACCTTCGGAAATTGATACGTGGTGAGCCAGTTAATATCCTGAATCGCTTTGTAAATAGCGTTATCTCCTTCATCGCGGGCGGCATGACCACTCACGCCATGAGCCGTACAATCGAGCACGAGTAAGCCCTTTTCGGCAATAGCCAACTGCATTTCGGTTGGTTCGCCAACAATGGCAAAACTGAAAAGCGGCAATTCAGGCAACAGGAGTTCCAGTCCATCCCTACCCGAAATTTCTTCTTCGGCTGTGGCAGCCATCACTATGTTATAGGCCATACCGGGCCGGTCATAGAAATAAGCGAAGGTAGCCAGCAGCGAAACCAAACAGCCACCGGCATCATTGCTACCCAACCCAAACAGTTTTCCATCGCGCGCCAAAGGGGCAAATGGATCGAGTGTCCACGATTTGTTTGGCTTCACTGTATCGTGGTGCGAATTCAGCAACAAAGTCGGCTTTGCGGGATCGAAATAAAGATTCTGCGCCCAAATATTATTTTTGAGCCGATTAAATGGAATCTGTTTTCCCTGAAAAAACGCTTCAATTAGGTTAGCTGTCTGATCCTCTTCCCGACTGAACGACGGTGTTGCAATCAGTCGTTTGAGCAAGGCGAGGGCGTCATCGGCAAGAGCGATTTGTTTCGTGGACGTGTC
>CAXVWN010000061.1:0-7899 GCA_964263725.1 Spirosoma sp. | reverse complement strand
CACCAATCACACGATCCATCGCGTCCTGGAAGTCCTTCATGTCGACCGCTTCTTTATCACTACGGGCCGCTATCAGAGCCGCTTCGTTACAGACGTTAGCAATTTCAGCTCCGGCAAAACCCGGCGTTTGTGCGGCCAGTTCTCTGGGGTCAACATCAGGCGATAACTTGATTGGCTTTAGGTGGACCCGGAAAATAGCCTCCCTACCAATAATGTCTGGCTTATCGATGCTGATCTGACGGTCAAAACGGCCCGGACGCTGCAGAGCAGGATCAAGTACATCGGGACGGTTCGTAGCCGCCAAAATGATGATACCCGAATCGGTGGCGAAACCATCCATTTCAACCAGCAGCGAATTCAACGTATTTTCGCGTTCGTCGTTCGCACCAGGCATAGAACCCCGGCCGCGTGACCGACCAACCGCGTCAATTTCATCAATGAAGATGATACAGGGTGCTTTTTCTTTAGCTTGTTTGAACAGATCGCGTACCCGAGCAGCACCAACCCCAACAAACATTTCGACGAAATCTGACCCCGATAATGAGAAGAATGGCACACCCGCTTCACCCGCTACAGCTTTCGCCAACAGGGTTTTACCAGTACCCGGAGGGCCAATAAGCAAGGCACCTTTCGGGATTTTCGCGCCAAGTTTTGTGAACTTAGTTGGATTTTTTAGGTAATCGACGATTTCCTTAATTTCCTCCTTGGCTTCGTCCAGACCGGCAACATCGTTAAAAGTGATTTTCACTTTACTATCGGCATCAAATAAAGCTGCTTTTGATTTACCAATATTAAAAATCTGACCACCCGGACCGCCGGCCCCAGACATACGACCAAGTAGGAAGTACATCGCTAAGATCATAACAATCAGAAAGCCCCATGTGCTGATAATACTACCAAAATCACTTCGCTGTTCAAATCGATAATCAATTTTTTCATTGTCAGGAAGTCCCTGCTGAATCGCGTCTAAATCTTTTTTAAACGTTTCACCAGAAGCTATCTGAAATTGAAAATGCGGACCTTGACTAGTGCCAAAATACGGTTTCTCTGCAAATAAAGTGCGATACTTTGGACTTTGCGCGGCTTGTTGCGTTAGAGTTACTTCAGCAATTTTGTCATTGACGACTATCGCTTCGGCTACCTCATGATCTTTCACCATACGCTCAAACCGTTTTTGCGAAATTTCGCGGGTGGCTGAGCTTCTATTGAAGAACGTAATGCCAAGAATAGCGGCAATCAGCAACGCAACAATCCAGCCCTGAAAATTGGGCTTACGCGCCCCACCACGGGGCGCTAACGGATTCCTATTATTATTTTCTGCCATTTCCTCAGGTTGTACTAACGGATTTCAAGGGTAACACCGTTTCGAGAATGATTGTTTCTATCTCGAAACGGTTAGGACAGACGGTTTGTCAGCCCCATAAACGGCCCAATTCGACGATATTTTAGCCAATTGAACCAGTACTTACTTCGCTTAGGATGCAGCTACCAGATCATTGTCTTCAATGACCTGAATATCGGCATCACCCCAGAGTTGTTCGAGATCATAAAAGGATCGTCGATCCTTTTTGAAGACGTGAACGACCACGTCGACATAATCCAGCAAAATCCACTCCCGGTTCAATTTCCCTTCCTTGTGCCAGGGGTTTATCTTGCTTGCTTTATGGACTTCTTCTTCAACAGAGTTCGATAAAGCGTCAATCTGCGTGTCGGAGGTACCCGAGCAAAGAACAAAATAATCGCAGATAGCATTTTTAACCTTGCGTAGGTCCATTACAACAATGTCCTGCGCCTTTTTTTCCTGCATTCCCCGAACAACGAAATCACGTATTTGCTCGGCGGTAAACTCATTGTTTTTATTAATTCTCATGCTTTCGATTTAACATTGCACGATAAGCTAATCAGCGGGTACGTTACCAATCGGGCAAAAAAAGTCCCATAGCACCATTCATCAACTCTCTATACTACTAAACTATACAATCTTTTGTACAAAATCTATCCCAAAACGCTTTTTATTGGACAAATAATCCAATATCTGCCAAGCTGTCAGTCAACTAACGACGAAGCGTCTACTTTGATTGCCCAGACAGACCCCAACGAAGGACTACTTGTCATTACTGACAACCAGACTGCCGGTCGGGGGCAACGCGGTAATCAATGGGAAGCCAAGTCAGGGGAAAATCTAACGTTTTCGCTGATTTTGAAAGCGTCTTTTCTTACAGCAACAGAACAGTTCTGGCTCAACATGGCCATTTCACTAGGCATTTACGATACATTACAGCCACTTATAGGCGACTCACTGCGCATTAAGTGGCCGAACGATATTTATGTTAACGATCAAAAATTAGGCGGAATTTTAATTGAGAATACACTGCATGGCTATAGCATTGCCTGGTCGGTGATTGGTATCGGAATGAACGTAAACCAGACAGAATTTGGCTATTCTACTGCTACCTCACTACAAAGTCAAGCCCCACTTCCGAACACTTACGATCTGCCCGGACTGCTCAGTCGCCTTTGCGAAACGTTGGAGCAACGGTATTTACAACTACTCTCGGGGCAGCGTGATACACTAAAAATCAATTATTTACAGACCCTATACCGCTATCAGGAAGAACACAATTTTAAGCGTGAAGGTCAATCTTTTAGGGGTACTATTATCGGTATAGATGCCAACGGTCGTTTGGGCATTAGCACAGATGGGCAGGTCCAGTATTTTGGGTTTAAAGAAGTAAGCTTTATTTAAAACTGCCCATTCGGGTTGGTGTGTAGCAAAAAACGCAGGCTATATACTCTACAAAAGACCAACCCAAACGGACAGAAGGCTTTATTTAATCGCTTCTTCTACCGGGTTACCAATGCAGCCGCTGGGCTCCAGAAGCCCAAGCAAGGCCGTAATAGTTGGCGCAATGTCATGCACATGTGTCCGGTGGAGAGTTTGACCCGGCCGAACGCCCCAACCGTAAAGTAAAAATGGTACGTGCGTATCGTACGCGTAAGTTGTTCCATGGGTGGTGCCTTTATTGCGGCCCTCAATCCAACCGGGTTGTTGCATCACATAGAAATCGCCACTTCGGTTAGGATGATATACGTTGCGGAACAAATTTTCCTGCAATACTGGCAGGGCCTCAGCGCCGAGGTTGTGTAGATTTACGACGTTAACAACGGCTTTTTGCTTGAGCAACACAGTTCGTAACATCTCATATACATCCTGCATAGCAATTTTCTTTTCCGTCAGCAAGGCGTGGTTGAGGTAAACCTGCTGATTTATGTAGGAGAGCATCCACTGCCCTGGGCCATACGCTTTTTCGAGTGATGCTTTCACCGCTTCGCCAATTTCGCCATACCCGCGAACGCCCGCCGGAATTCGATTCTGTTGCAGGAAACCCGGCGAATCGACAACGCCATGATCGGCCGACAAAAACGCTACCCATTGGCCCTTACCAACTGTAGCATCTAATTGAGTAAGTAACTCAGCCAATTGACGATCAAGTCGAAGGTACTGATCTTCAGTTTCAATAGCGTGTGTACCAAAAGCGTGGCCAATATAAT
This sequence comes from Spirosoma sp., assembly GCA_964263725.1. Classification (GTDB taxonomy): domain Bacteria; phylum Bacteroidota; class Bacteroidia; order Cytophagales; family Spirosomataceae; genus Spirosoma. Next base: position 4,347 of record CAXVWN010000061.1, on the reverse strand, counting down.
CTGGCGATGAGAAGCTGACACAAAGCATATCTGTTACATCATGCTGGCCTAACTGTTCGCCTTTTAGAGCGGCCAGCACAAATTCTTTGGTAATTTCGTCGCCGTAGGGACTTGTGCGTAACACTTCGTACTTGCTGCTTCCCGCCTGAACGGTGAATGTGTGAGGAAAAATAGATTTGGTCTCACCCGCTAACACCGTTTCATAAGGTTCATCATCAACGGTGCTCTCCGTGTATTGATTCAGCGGTAGTGTAGTTTCCCATTTCTGGTTAATAAACTGTTCAGGCAATTTACGGGCGTTGAACGTCTGCACCCATTGCGGCAATTCATTTTGATAGAACGTGCTGCTAATGAAATTCCCATCCTTCGAGTCGAACCAATAGGCAGCATTAGCGGCATGACCAGCAGGCAAAATAGCACCCCGGTCTTTCAACGCGATTCCGATAACTTTAGCCCGACCGTCGGTAGCGAGTTTGAGCTGGTCGCCAATAGTAGTCACGAGCAGATTTCGGGGAGACATTTTACCGGCTGTACCCGTATTACCAACCGTGCTAACACTTGTGTCTTCGGTACAGTACACTAAACGGCCGAGGTTACGTTCGTAGAAATCGTTGCCAACAATACCGTTTAAGGCGGGAGCAGATCCTGTATAAACAGCCGCGTGACCGGGACCAGTATAGGTAGCTGCATAATGATAATGGTTGTTTCGGGCATTGAAACCACCATCCATCATCCGCCGAAATCCGCCAGAACCGAATTTATCGTAATACCGATACAAATAATCGTAGCGCATCTGGTCAACTACAATCCCGACAACGAGTTTGGGTTTTGCCGACGATTGGCGGGCAGAACTAGTACTTGAAGCCGTTGAGGTCGGCGTTTTTTTAGATTGGGCCAAGGTCGCGGTGGCGACTGTTGACACCAGTAAAACGAAAAAAATCAGGCGCATAAAACCGTTTTATTGAATGATTGGGAACTTGTGACAAATGTACAAACAAATTGACAGGCCAGTTAATGAGCTAAGTGAAGGGTTTATGAAGACATTTTAATGAAACCAGAAACGCCGATGCTTCGTATTAATAATGATAGGGATTTTTTTCCAACATTGTTGATCTAAGTCGGTTATTCAGTAGCGAATAACTCATCCGCAACATATGATTCAGATTACCAGCCCGGTTACACTCGGGCTAACCGCTTTGATTTTCTTCGTCGCTATTTTTGGGCGATATGTCCTGTTTTCGCTGGCGTTCTGGTGGCTGTTCAATGTCTCACTGAAAGACCAGTTTGCGCACAGGGCGGTTCAAATTCGACCCAGAAAGTCGGGGCAGGACTGGCGCGAAATTGGCTGGTCGGCCCTTACATCTTTGATTTTTTCGGGCATTGCCGTTGCTGTCATTTTGGCTTACCAAGCGGGCTACACAAAGATCTATACTGACGTTAATAGTTATTCATTGCTCTGGTATCCAGCCAGTATTGTGTTGGTACTATTCATCCACGAAACCTATTACTACTGGCTTCATCGCTGGATGCATTGGCCCGGTGTTTACCGTTGGGTACACAAAACGCACCACGACAGCATTACAACCTCTCCCTGGACATCGTTTTCATTTCATCCAATTGAGAGTACGTTACAAGCTATTATAATTCCTGCTCTAACATTTGTGTTGCCGTTGCATCTTTCGGCGGTGGGGCTGATTTTACTGATCATGACCTTGTCGAGCGCCGTCAATCACCTGAATACGGAAATCTATCCTCATGAGTTCGATAGGCACTGGTTGGGGCGCTGGCTCATCGGTGCGACACATCATAGCTTACATCATAGCCAATTTCGATTTAACTACGGTCTATATTTCACCTTCTGGGATAAATGGATGAAAACAGAAAGCCCGGATTTTCATCGGCTATTTTCAACGAAAAGTCAGAAAAAAGTGCCGCGTACAGAGCAGGTTGCCGGCGCAATGGCAGGCGAAGAATAAGACACGAATTTTGCTTACTTGCTTCGATCAATTGTGTATTGCACGAGTTGGTACAATGACTGCCGGTAGGGCGAATCGGGGAAGGCGTTCAGCAAAGCTTTTGCTTCACCAACGTAGTGATTCATAGCTTCGGTTGCGTACTCGATACCGCCGGAATTTTTGACGAATGCAATCACCTCGTTCACTTTTTTTGGCTTCTCGCTTTCATTTTTGATAATATTGATAATCCGGCGCTTTTCCAGAAATCCCGCTTTGTTCAGGGCGTAAATGAGCGGAAGCGTCATTTTTTTTTCTTTGATGTCAATGCCCAATGGCTTACCAACTTCGGCTGTACCGTAATCGAACAGATCGTCTTTAATCTGAAAGGCGATACCAACTTTCTCGCCAAAGGCATGGGCCATGTCAACAATTTCCTTGGCCGCATCGACCGACCGGGCACCAACCGCACAGCAGGCCGCAATGAGCGACGCGGTTTTTTGGCGAATAATTTCGTAATAAATATCCTCCGTAATGTCTAATCGCCGGGCTTTGTACAGTTGCAATAGTTCTCCTTCGCTCAGTTCACGCACAGCCGTTGAGACAATTCTTAGCAGATCGAAATCTCCATTGTCAACAGAAAGTAATAGCCCACGCGAGAGCAAATAATCGCCCACAAGTACGGCGACTTTGTTTTTCCAAAGGGCATTGATGGAGAAGAAACCACGCCGGTAATTAGACTCATCGACCACATCGTCATGAACGAGGGTAGCCGTGTGAAGTAATTCAATCAGCGACGCCCCCCGGTAAGTAGCTTCGGTGATAGTGCCGCAGACGCCCGCCATCAAAAACACAAACATTGGACGTAATTGCTTGCCTTTTCGCTTCACGATATAATTCATGATTTGATCGAGCAGCATGACATCGCTTTTCATTTGCCCCTTAAATTTCTGCTCAAACAATTCCATTTCAGCAGCAATCGGGGTTTGTATATCGGCGACGGTAAGAGGCATTTTTTCAGTTATCAGTGAGCAGTAAGCAGTTAACAGCAATCAGTACAGTAGTAATAAGGATCAACAAATGAAGCTTGCAACACATATTAGGGGACAACTATTGCCTGATTACTGTTTTAACAGCAAGTATAGTAAGGAAAGTGCAGACGCCGAAAAGCCGTTTAGAAAACCAGACGTCCTTTCCATAACTATCCCCATGCCAATTCGTTTTGTTTATTAATCGAAAAACCTCAACTTACCGCGCTCGTGTGCCAGTAACGCCACCTACTATAGGTCTATATGATTGACAATCCTACCCCACCCCTACCGCATCCAACGGCCATTTCGTCTACTTCACATTCCCCCCAGCGAGCCCTTGTGCTGGGCGGTGGTTCACTTAAAGGAGCGTTTCAGGTAGGGGCCGTTATGGCGCTGTTCGAATCGGGGTTTGTGCCCGACCAGCTTTATGGCATTTCGGTTGGGAGTCTCAATGCTACGTTTATTGCCAATGAAGCCGCTCGCCAGCAAGCCGAAAATGGCCGGGTAGACTGGGAGAAAGTGGGCAAATATTTGATTGAATTCTGGATTCGGAATATTACCAAACCCGCCGATGTAGCCGTTATCCGGTCGCGCTTTCGCATGGGCTATAGTACAATTATGAGCCGATTTGAGGGGTTGCTAGACAACTCGCCCCTCAGAAATCTCATTCGCGATCATGTCGATCTAGAAGCGCTTAAAACCGGACCGGTGAAAATTAAAGTGGGCGCGGTCGATATCATTGAGGGCGATATGCGCTACGCTGACGCCCGCGATCCCGATTTTCTGGAGTATGTGTATGCTAGCAGTTCATTGCCGTTTCTGATGCCTGCGGTACAAATTGGGGGCGACCACCGACGAGCCTTTTTGGATGGAGGTCTGCGTGAAGTAGCTCCGTTACGGGTAGCTATCGAAGACGGAGCGACCGAAATTGCCTGCGTAGCCTGTCATGCCAAAAAGATTTATAACGAGAAATTCAATTACCGAAACTTGTTAAATCTGATGGATCGGGTAAAAGATATTACCGTCAATCAGTTGGTAAACAATGACATTGCCTGGGCCGAGCGGTTTGCCGATCGGGAAAAACTTGACGGACGAAGCCTTAAACTAACCATAATTCGCCCTACCGAACCACTCCACCTTAATCTGATGAAGTTCACCTCCGACGATATCGGTCGCATGATTGTTCAGGGTTATCAGGCCGGAACGGATATGTTGAAAACGAAACGGGAAGCTGGTACGACAGCTGTTATCTAATTCAGTTTCCAATAAAACACAAAAACGCCCTGACCAACTTGGTCAGGGCGTTTTTGTGTTTTAACTAAGTCAGATTAATTATGCAGAACTGTACCAACACTTAGCGTATT
>CAXVWN010000060.1:0-3738 GCA_964263725.1 Spirosoma sp. | reverse complement strand
AAGGCCGTTTTTGGCCAGTTCCCTCCTACCCGGTTATCGTTCAAAAAAACGTCCGAATAAAATCAGGTCGAGACAGTCAATTTTGGGTGAAAATTGACAGCCTATATCAGGCTAAGACGGGTTATACGAATCAGGAGGTTGCCAAAACATTGACTCTCCCGGAAGGCACGGTTAAAACACGGGTGCGTAAGGGTTTGCAACAGTTAAAGCAGTTTTTCGACCAAGATATTCGGCATTACCATCTTGGTTATAGGGCTTGATTGCAGAATTTATCATAAACAGACTAAGTCATTAACATACCAGTAATTTTAGTGGGGTCAACCGACAAAAACACCGGTATGTTAGTAAAGTAAGATCATTCAGGGTAGTGATCAATTGTTTAATATTGCACCAATTGTAAATTTGATAACTGCCAGGGGTTCGGGCTGTAAACTAATTAGCTTCATCATGAACGATCCTCAGGTAGAGCCAAACGCATCACACCAAGTCCCTGTCCCATCATCACTCTATTTTTGTAATCGTCGGTGACTTAAAATCATTCCGCTTTAATACACGACGATTCCCTGAGGACGAACGGTTTTATCCACTGGAATTGGCCGGGGTTCGCTCGGCTCCGAAACCTGCCCATTGGTACCGACAACCAGCGTATGCAGGTAGTTATAATTACCGCTGATGGTAAAATCCGGATTGGTATGCTGGTTAATGACGTATAAATACTTTTCATCCGGTGATAATTCTTCGTGAAACGGTTCACTCGTTGTAAAGGCCCCGGCCATGGGAACTTCATAAGAAGGCCCCGAATTTTTTAAATCCAGAAACTGCACATTGGCGGGCGCCAGTGGATTCGTCAGATCATACACAGCCACTTTATTTTCACCACTTACCAGCGCGTACAGGCGCGTTCCGGCCTTATTGACCCGTAACCAACAAACCGCTTTTCCAGCCATAACCTTCGTTTGAAATGTAAGCGCTCCCGTGTTGGAATCGTACGAGTACACGCCAATCATCCCCTCAATTGGATGGCCAACGTACAGAATATTTTGCGTGGGGTGAGCCCATAATCCTAACGCTCCACCCATACCGCTGATCGGCATAGGCGTACTTGCCGTTGGGGTCAGCTTACCATCTCCTCCAAGGGTAAAGGCCCGCAGGCTACCAATGGGGGTTGGCAACATGAAGGCGAGAAAATCAGCGCCGAATAACAGCTTTTTACCTGGTGCCAGATGCGCCTGACCCGGTGACACATTGGCTGCGGTTTCAATTGTTGAGCCAGCCAAGGGTGTTAAGCGGCCATCCGTTTCGATGGTCAGTACTGTGTAATTTGGTTTGGCTGAGTTGGGTTGCAGGGGATCGTCATTTTTGTTAACCACATACAACTTGTTGCCCGCGACACTGACACTGGTGGGATTGATGCCTCCCGAAGCAAACGGGGAGCCCATTACGGGTGCCAATGACCCATCGGTACCCACGTTAAACACGGCGATTGTATTACTGCCGGAGTTCACTGCAAATAACCGTTTTTTGTCTTCACTCAGGGCAATACACTGATCAGAATCATCAGGCCCTAGCTTTTGGGTCGGGTTACTAACCCCTTTCCCGCTGGTGGCAAATGGACTACCTGCCAATGTTGTCAATGTTCCATCAGCCCCCCTGCGATAGGCTAGAATGGCATTCTGATTCTCAACAGGCACGTTATTTTCAATGTAGAGTACATTCGTCGGTAAACTACTATCAGGCGATTCCGGTATTCTGTGGTCCTGGCAACCACTAAAAAAAGAAACCAGGGAAATCAATATCAACGCCTTACGATAAGAGTATGGGTTGATTCCTTTGGAGGCAAGCACAGTTTTTTTCATCACACTGACGAATGTTAGTTCATTAGTCAGAACCGAAGGCTTGCGTCAAAGTTATCACAGAAGTATAACATTTTCAGATAGATACGATTTGGTCGATTTGTTGTCTAGATTGCTGACAATACAGGAATCTGCTGATAAGCCCTGTAATCGGAAAGCCGATTAGCTAACGAATTGAAACATTGAGTTGGGTGTTTCATACAGGTATTTGTTCCAGTTCCAGAAAGGCTGCTTTTCAAATAGAGTGCCTGATACCTGTGTTTAACGTGCGCCTAAGTTTGATCAATTTTGCTATCCGTGGGGCGGTATGTCAACGTATCCCAATGAGCAAAATGTTATACTTCTGTGATAACTTCGTCAGTAGAAGCGTCGTTTCGTCACTGAATTTCAGTGCTTATTCGGCTAAATTTTTCATAGAGACTACTGACATCCAGAGTGTGTCAAGGCTGGAGTTTGTAGGTGGAGGAGTTTTTAGACTATTGTCTATTTTTGAACCTGTCATGGATACCTGGCTCATCCCAGAATAGATCAGATGCTTAAACTGGAACTAAAGTGAACTTGTGTGGGTCATTCGCCTTCCCATCTACGCTGACATTAGGATAAAGCCACTCGAATCGTGTGATTAACATTGGCCTTTTCGCCGGATCGCTTTTGCGACCTACCTGGATTTTTACTTGCTTTCAATTTAATCACCCGTCAGCCTAACGAATACGCATATGGCCCACAAAGGATTTTTAGACGATATCAAAAAACACTTCGGCGACGGCAATTATGCTGGGGATCAATTCGGTGGCGCCAGCGGACATGATGGCAGCGGGCTTCCCACCAATACGCCGGGCAATTTTATGTTTGCTACGGGTATTGAATGCTCCTACCCAACCATTCAACACGGCAAAGTACGCCGGGACCTCCTCCGGGAGTGTGGTCACTACGACCGTTTTAAAGAAGACTTAGGGCTGGTCAAAGAAATGGGCCTGAACGTGTTACGCTATGGACTCCCGTATTACAGTATCCATCAGGCCCCCGGTAAATTCGACTGGACCTTTGCCGATGAAGCCATGGCGGAACTGAAACGACTCAAGATAACCCCCATTCTGGATCTGATGCACTTTGGTGTACCCGACTGGATTGACAATTACCAAAATCCCGAACTACCCGTTCATTTTGCCGACTATGCCGGAGCAGTAGCCAAACGCTATCCCTGGGTACGATACTATACCCCTGTTAATGAGATTTATGTCACGGCCCGCATCAGTGCTAAAGATGGCGTCTGGAATGAGCAGCTTAAAACCGATAAAGGTTTCGTGACGGCCCTCAAGCACTGCGTGGCGGCCAGCATCATGGGGAATCAGCAGATTGCTAAACAACGGCCCGATTGCGTAATTGTACAGAGCGAAAGTGCCGAGTACACCCATGAATTCAGCGCAACGCCTTCCGCTCAGCTTCGTCTGGACAACGAACTGCGGTTTTTATCACTGGATTTGCTGTACGCCAATCCACCCTCGGCCACGGTGGTTATGTACCTGCTGGATAATGGCCTGACGCGTGAAGAATATGACTGGTTTATGGTAGGCAAACCTCCTGGCTATCAGATCATGGGCAATGATTATTATGGAGCGAATGAACGGATCAAATTACCCGATGGCTCGTTTCAAACCTCCGCCGATGTGTTGGGCTGGTACCAGATTACCAAGGCTTACTATGAGCGGTATCGATTGCCAGTCATGCACACCGAAACGAATCACTTTGATCCTGAAATGGCTCCGACGTGGCTCAATAAGCAGTGGATCAATATTCTGCGGATGCGACAGGATGGCGTACCGGTACTGGGTTTTACGTGGTATAGCCTGATCGACCAGATTGATTGGGATACTCAGTTGGGAGA
>CAXVWN010000059.1:0-35995 GCA_964263725.1 Spirosoma sp. | reverse complement strand
ACACAAATGAGCACGTTGACGGCAAAAGAACCAGTGATATTTCCAGTAGCAACTATCCCTATTTATCCTGGGCAGAAGATCATTTTTACAGGCGATTCCGTAATGATGCCGGACCAGGCATTTCGGGGAAGCGGGGCATTTTGGGCAACATAGATTATCCACTGAGTTGGGAGCAATTGGGCAGCGAAGCGCATTACCCCGGCCTGACGGTATTGGACAAAGACATCGTAAAACAGAAGTTGGCCTTTCCCCATGCATGGCACGCGGCCGAAATGTTTTTGCTACTCAACGAGCAGTAAAAAAAGCGTTATAAATAGACAGAGCGATCCAAATTTAGATCGCTCTGTCTATTTATAACGTTTGATCGTTCGTTCAGCGTCACTGACACGAATTAATGCGAGCCGCCAATTGTGATACCAGCTTTAACACTGAAGTACGAATTTTTTGCCGCTAGCGTGAGCTTGGTCGCAGCGTTTGTAACACTGGTATCGCTAATCAGATTGTAGTCTGCTTCGACATAGACAATCCCAAACTTAACACCAGCTCTGGCCAATCCACCAAAAACTACGGTTGCAGGCAGTGGATAATAAACAATTGCACTGCCCGACGTTTGATAGGTTTGTTCGCTTTTTTCGGAGTAATAAAGGCCAGCGCCAGCCCCTACATAAGGGCGGAAGGCGGTACCCGTATTGATAATATAATTCGCCGTTAAGGCCGCCGACATAATAGACTTTGCCTTGCTTGCATAAAAAAGATTATTGTCAAGAGCTTCGGGGCGCTGAATAAGAGCCTGTTCGAAACGTAAGCCCACTTCCAGATTCCGGCTTAGTTCATACTGCGGTTCAATTTTGTACACGAAACCCGCTTTACTAAGATCTGTGCTGACATCTGTATTAGCCGGTGATGCATATCCTCCGCCAATGGCTACTTTAAATGGTTTAGCTTGTTCCTTTTTAGCCGGTTTTACAGTTTGAGCATTTGCTACGAAGGATAACCCTAATAACATGATAAAGAATAACTTACGCATAATGAATTGAGAATTGTGTACTTGGTTATTGATTTTGCTGCAATGAGCCTTGGTCCGGCAAAGATGACCATTCTACAAATCATCTGCTTACCAAACCGAACAGATTATTTTGTTTGTAAACGGATTGGCCTTTGCAAAGACAGGCAGCAGCCGCAGTTTATACCTATACCAGTAATGCCCTATTTCCGTTGCAGCCCATCTTTAATCATCCAGCAAAATCATACTTGTTTATCCAGACTCGTAGACGACAACATTCATTTCGCCGATATAATTAGCACAAGACCCAATACATAGCACATCCCCATAAGCGTCAGGTAGCGCCCGGAAATGGCGGGGGCTCCCCGAAATTCGTGCCAGATGAACACGCCCCATAAAACAGCCACAATAGTGGCTCCCTGACCCAGCCCGTAGCTGATTGCATAGCCAGCTTCTCCCGAGGCCAGCAGGCTCGATGCCAGACCCAGGCACCAGACCATGCCACCCAACATTCCAATTCGGTGGTTTCGTCGGCTTACATCGCCGTAGCCAATTTCCCCATCGGCCGGCTTGCTCGCAAACCGACGCAGAACCGGCAGAAACAAGGGTGTACTGATTACAACCCCAACCGCAAACGCGACTAAGGCCGTATAGGGGGTTAGCTGACCCGGCGCCGGATTGGCGAAATTCGTAGCCATTGCCCGTGCTACGAAGTAGAAAAAGAAGCTCATCAAAAACCCGCCCACCAGCGAAATTATAATTCCTCTGGTACTGATTGGCTGGTCGGCGGTTGCTTTAGCCCGATAAGCCAGGGCACTAAATACAATGGCCAGAAAAATAGCAAAAACTCCTCCCGACAATAAGTTAATATTGCCTACCGGAGACAAAATATAGTTAACCACAACGCCCAGAATTAAGGCCAACCCAATACCCACCGGCATAGCCACCGACAGTCCCGCCAGTTCGATACCAACCACAATAAGAATATTAGCCATGTTGAAGACTAGGCCGCCAATCAGGGCATAGAGGATATTTTGCGTATCGGCTTGTTTAAAATCGGTTAAAAAAGACCGACCGACTGAACCCATACTGCCGAGGGTAAATGCCAGTAACAAACTCAGAATCAGAATACCATACGTATAATCGCGATAGAAAATGGTTGTCGGAACAGATTGTGTGGCCAATTTTTGGGTATTGGCCCAGGAGCCCCAACAAAGCATAGTCAGGAAGCAGACAACGACCGCCAGCGGATAATGAGAAATGATAAACATGTGAGATTGAGGTTGTTTAGGTTAGGAATGCAAGGCAATCTACAAAAATGAGCCCATTACGACAAAGCACCCGCCTGCCCGAAAAAGTTGATTAGACGAAAAGGTTACCACTTCGCCATTCTCTACCTGTACCTTTGCCCGCATGAATTACATCTACATTATACTTGCCTTTCTGGTTGGTCTGGCCATTACCGTTCAAGCCGGGGTTAATGCGAATTTGCGGCAGGCAATGGGCAGTCCTATTCTGGCAGCCGCTATTTCATTCGGATCGGGCTTTATGGCCTTGGTGTTTCTTTTTGTGGCTTCCGGCGCATCAGTGCCTTCCCTCGATGCCATTAAACAAGTGAGCTGGTGGAAGTGGATGGGCGGTGTTATGGGCGCGGTTTATATGATAACCGTAATTGTTAGCGTTCCGAAAATTGGGACGGCCAATCTGGTCAGTCTAAGCGTGGCCGGGCAATTAGTGGCCGCCATTATACTCGACCACTACGGTTTACTGGGGTTCGCTTTGCACCCGGCTAATGGCTGGCGTCTTCTGGGAGTGGCCCTGATTATATCGGGCGTGCTACTGGTGGTGCGAAACTAAGTGTGCATATTTCTGTTTACAATTTTCGGGCTGTCAGTCATTCCAAAACGGCAAACCGAAATACGTACACTGATGATCAACTACCGCTTTTATCCGTCTTTACTGAATGTTTTTTCGCGTTACGTACAGGGCGGGAACCTGTCGGCGCAAGAGCTGATTGACTCGATCAATCGGGTTCCATCCCCCACCACAGCGGCTCAGGAACGCGGAATTTCGTTTGAAGAAGCCGTCGTAAAAGGTACACACGAAGACCGTTTCGACCCGGAGATCATCAAAAAAGTCCGTAAGCTTCTTCCCCGCCCCATTGTTGATACACAGGTTTATTGCCAATGGCAAATTGACGATGTGTTGTTTTACGGTTACGTCGATTTGATCGGCAAATTTAAGGCGGTGGATTTAAAAACGACAGCTTCCTATCAGGCTGGCCGGTATGTGCATAATCACCAGAATTTGTACCTCCACGCGCTAAAACGAAAAGGTATAAAGCTTATGGAATACGTAATTACAGATTTCCGGGAAGTGTATGTAGAAAGCTATACACTAACGCACCCAATTGATAAACAGTTGGAAGAAATTCAGCTACTCAAGAAATTTCTGGAAGAGCATCGGACGTTGATTACAGACAAAAAAATCTTTGTCATGCCTGGCGAGGATGCAGATGCAAAGAGACGCCCAACCCCGTAAGTTGCTTTTTCTGTATCCTTACCGCCTAAGTCCGTACCCTCAATAAGACAAGTCCAGAAGCTCCATTTCAGCGTACCTTCGCGCCATGCTTCTGCGCACTTTCCATCTTTATCAGCGTGCTTACAAGGATTTATCGCCGTCGGTTTGGCTACTGGCCGGTGTGATGCTCATCAATCGGTGCGGCACGATGGTTTTGCCATTCATGACGCTCTATCTGACTCAGCATTTGCATTATTCGGTTGAGAATGCGGGCCTTGTGATGGCCGTTTTTGGCTTAGGGGCGTTTGTGGGTACCTTTCTCGGTGGTCGGCTAACCGACCGATTTGGCTTTTATTACGTTCAACTGTTTAGCCTGCTGTTTAGTGGTGTAGCGTTGGTAGTGCTACAATTCGTCACGGATTTTGCTACCCTGTGTGGCAGTGTGTTTATTTTTACCTTATTCGGCGATGCGTTCCGACCCGCTAATCAGGCCGCTATAGCGTATTATTCCGAAGCCGAAACCCGCACCCGTGCTTTCTCACTCAATCGGTTGGCAATCAACCTCGGCTGGGCCGTTGGCGGTGGACTGGGTGGTTGGATAGCGGGCATCAATTACGACCTTCTTTTCTGGACGGATGGCCTGACTTGCCTGGCCGCTGGCGTTGTGTTATGGCTGTATTTGCCGGTCCCGGCCGCAGGCGCAACAGCCCAGGTAAATCAGGCTACAACATTGTCAGTTCTTACAGAAATACAGCCACCCTACCGCGACAAATGGTTTATCGCTTTTGTCATCTGTGCCGCCTTATACCTGGTGGTATTTATGCAGTTATTCTCAATTGTGCCTCTGTTTTTCAAGCAGATACTGCACATGAATGAAAGCACGATTGGGAGCCTGATGGCGCTAAATGGTGTAATAATAGTGTTCGTCGAAATGGCGTTGGTCTATAGTCTTGAGCAGCAGAAACGGTCGAAAATAAGCTTGATTGTAACGGGCGTTGTACTGACTGCAGTTTCGTATGTTGTGCTGGCTTTAACCAATTGGCTGTATTTCTCCAACATGACTATTGCGCTGCTGTTCATTGTAGTTGGTACATTGAGTGAAATGTTGGCGATTCCGTTTATTCAGTCTTTCACCGTCGAACGGTCCAGTCCAGCCACGCGCGGGCAATACTTGGCGCTTTATGCAATGGGTGGGGCTTTGGCCCAAACAATGGCCCCAGCCTTGGGCTCACAACTAGTTGCCCATTTGGGGTTTTCGACCCATTGGCTGGTTGTGGCCGGAATCAGTCTGGTATCGGCTGGTGGTTTTTGGTGGCTGGGGAAGAAACAGCCTGATTGAAGCTAAGTAGCCAAGAGAAAGACTTTTTTTGTCATGCTGACAAAAAAGCTCAATCGAAAATACTCTGTGGTTAAATACCCTTCCTTAATTCCTACTTGGCCAAACCAGACATAAAAACCAAAGTAGATCAAATTACTTGAGAAATTGTCTCCCCAACTTTCTTTACGACCTTTGCCGGAAATAAAAGAACGTAATCGAACCGCCAACGTGGAGCGATTACGCTCATTAACTCCTTAAGCGTTGAAACTCTGGCAAAAAGAAGGCGTCAGTACCGCCGAACAAATTGAACGCTTCACCGTCGGCCGCGATCGTGAAATGGACCTATATCTGGCCCCTTTCGACGTGCTGGGCAACCTTGCCCATGCTCAAATGCTTGAAACCATCGGCCTGTTGAGCAGCGGTGAATTAAGCATGATGAAAGATGAACTGAAAGGAATTTATCGGGATATTCAGGCAGGGCAGTTCATTATTGAAGACGGTATTGAAGATGTACATTCGCAGGTTGAACTATTGCTGACACGCGCATTAGGCGATGTAGGCAAGAAAATTCACTCGGGCCGGTCACGCAACGATCAGGTATTGGTCGACTTAAAGCTCTTTACCCGCGACCGGCTCTGGCATGTAGCTGAAGCTGTTCGGCGCGTATTCGACCGGCTCATTAACCGCTCAGAGGAACACAAAAACGACCTGCTCCCGGGATATACCCACTTGCAAATTGCCATGCCATCGTCTTTCGGACTTTGGTTTGGTGCCTATGCTGAAGCGCTCTCCGACGATATGCTGACGTTGCAAACAGCTTATCGGCTCGCTAATCGAAATCCACTTGGGTCGGGCGCGGGCTATGGCTCGTCGTTTCCGCTTAACCGCACCCTCACTACCGAATTGCTGGGCTTTGAAGGCATGCACGTTAATGTTGTATACGCACAGATGAGCCGGGGTAAAACCGAGCAAACTGCATTAACGGCGCTGGCGGCCATAGCCGCTACTCTTTCGCGGATGGCTATGGATATTTGCCTGTACAACAGCCAGAATTTCGGTTTTCTGATATTGCCCGACGCGCTAACGACTGGCAGCAGTATTATGCCGCACAAGAAAAATCCGGATGTGGCTGAATTACTACGGGCTAAAACCAACCGGCTGAAAGCGCTACCCATGGAAATAACGCTCGTGATGAGTAACCTGCCCTCCGGCTACCATCGCGATATGCAGTTGCTGAAAGAAATTATGATGCCTGCCTTCGATGAAATCCTTGATTGCCTGGAAATCACCGATTTTATGCTTGAACACCTTCAGGTAAAACCCAATCTTTTAGACGATTCCAAGTACGATTTACTGTTCAGCGTTGAGCGCGTAAACGAACTGGTATTGCAGGGCGTGCCTTTCCGCGAAGCGTACCGAACCGTTGGCAAAGAGATTGCCGATCATACGTATGCACCACTCCGTAATTTGCATCATACGCACGAAGGCAGCATTGGCAATTTGGGCAACGACCTCATTGAGCAGTCAATGGACCAGGCTATGGCAGGTTTTGGGGCTGAAAAAACACAAAAGGCCATTAAGCAATTATTAGCCATGTAGAGCCGACAATCCCTTGCGTCTCATTCGCGTCAGCAATATAGCGCCAAAAACCATCCGGGGTATGAGACGCAAGGGATTGCGGCTCTACAAGAATACGTTATTCGACGCGGTAGGCCACTATTGTATTTTTGTAAAACGTCGGCACGATCAGCAGTTTTTTCTTGGCAACGTAGTCAATATCGGCCGCATTGATTTTCTGTTCGCGGGTGTCGAGCAGTTGTTCTTTTGTACCGTCGGCGTTGACGTGAAAAACCTGTCCATTCCAGTCCGATACGAAGTAATTGTTTTTTCCTTCCGGTACGATGCCATCTGTAGCCGCCATACCGTCGGCAAGAGTTGTCATCACTTTCGTCGCCAAATCCACCGAGCGCAGAGCGCCGGTTTTTGTGCTGCCGATCATTAATTTGTCTTTGCCAACAGCTAGCACACCATTCGGTTTATTGAGTTGTTCACCTTCCATCCAAACTTCCCACTTTCCATCTTTCAACCGATAAATTTTGTCGTTCCGATTGTCTGAAACGTAGACCGTTCCGTCTTTGGCTACGGTTACATCGTTCAGAAAAGCATCCTTTCCGACACCGTCCCAGGTTTTTTCGGCCTGCCCATTGGCGGTATTAATGCAGATGAGCCGGTATACATCTGTCACATAAAGCTTATTTTTATACAAACCCATGCCTTTAGGAGCATTCAGACCCGAGGTCCAGTGCAGGTTTTCGATTTTACCATCGAGTGATACTTTAGAGATAAAGCCGCTACCGTCGAGCGCATCGGGTTTACCGTCGATATTCGCCACATACAACGTTTTGTGTCCATCGTAAAGCACCGACTCTGGTATGCGTAGTGTGGTGTCTGTTTCCCATACTTTCACCAATTTCATTGGTTTCGGACTGGCTGGAGGTCTTAGAGCAAGTAGGCCAGCACTAACAATAGTTACGGTTATAATCAGGTTGAAATGGTTCATAGTGTGATTGATAATCAATCAATTAAAAAGTTTAGAAAAAATATAGTTGCATCATGCCGGGTTAACAATTGCTTTCCGACACGTACATAAAAGGGAAAATATGATTTTTCTAACCGCCTGTTAATTGGCCGTCTTTTCTTTAGAAACAATTGAAGCAGGAGGGTGTTTAAAAAATTCGCACGCTAAAAACAGAGATCATGGAAACTGCCCAATACCGCGCTTATCAGGTGCAAATGCCGGTCCAACCACTCAAAGAAAGCATCCGCGATATGGTTCGGTTGCAACGTGATTACCAAATCTCAGATGAATTGTTCTGGGAGATTTTTAACGCCCGTGTTCTGCTCAACGAGCAGATTGACATTGATAAATTTATAATCGACTTTAACCGATGGCCTGCCTACGCGTGACTAGTTTCTTACTGGTGCCAGTCTTCGCCCGACGACCCTCTAACAGATGGTAGCCGGGCGAATTCATGTTAGCTCAATCGCACCGAAAACAGCTCTTTCGACTTGGTGTATACATACGTTACAACAACCAGCGTAACAACGCCACCCAGCATAACCGACGGCACCGTGCCCAGTAACCGGGCCAGCAGACCCGACTCAAACGCGCCAATCTCGTTCGATGAACTAATAAAAATACCGTTGACGGCCGCTACTCGTCCGCGTATATGGTCAGGCGGGAAAATTTGCAGGATTGTTTGTCGGATAATCACACTCACGCTGTCAAAGGCGCCCGTCAGGCCAAGCATAATGAGCGATAAATAGAAATTCGTTGACAGAGAAAAGACAATCGTAGCGATGCCAAAGCCGGTTACGGCCAGCAACATATTTCGCCAAGCATTATGGGTGGGTGGATTTTTGGTCATGTAGGCCATTGTCAGCAACGCACCCACCGATGGGGCTGCCCGCAGGAATCCTAACCCTTCGGCTCCCACTTTCAGGATATCTTCGGCAAAGACCGGCAAGATGGCAACGACGCCCCCAAACAATACCGAAAACAAATCGAGGGAGATTGCGTACAGAACAATTTGGGTTTTAAACACAAATCGGAACCCTTCTTTCAGGCTTTCCCGAAGGCTTAAAACAGGTGCATCACTAACGGGCGTTGGCTTGCGTTCAATGAGCGTAAGGAGCAGGAAACAAACGACCAGAAGAGCAATGACGACAATCAGGGAATTGTCAAAACCGACCCAGCTATACAAAAATCCCGCCAGGCCAGGCCCAAGGATAGCTCCAGCCTGCCAGAATGAACTACTCCAGGCGGCCGAATTGGCGTAGAGTTCACGCGGCACCAAAAACGGTTTTATTGATGAACTGGCGGGCGAGTAGAATCCTTTGGCGGTACCAATCAGCATGAGTACGCCATAAATTGTCGCTAATCGGGCTGTTTGCGATAATCCGGCCACAATGGATGGCTGAAATACCAGATATAGAATAACCGAACCGAGCAAAATAACCAACAAGCTCCAGAGCAAAATTTGTTTTTTGTCTCGCCGATCGGCCAAATGACCACCAAATAGCGACAGGGCAATGAATGGAATGGCCTCGGCCAGTCCTACCAGACCCAGCATGAGTGGATCGTGGGTAATTTTATAAAGCTCGTAGCCCAGAATAACTTCCTGAATCAGCAATGTAGCTGTAATCAGGAAGCTGTTCATTACGAAATAACGAAATTCAGGAATGCGGAGAGAGGCATAGGTATCGACGGGAGACTGCTGAACCATATTATTGCGGGCGTATCATATATTTGTCGCCGGAGTTTTTATTAATCAACCCAAAACAATGCAATCTCCGTTCCGAACCAGAGTTAAAATTTGTTGCATTAGCAGTCTTGCTGAAGCACAGATGGCTATTCAGCTCGGTGCCGATGCTTTAGGATTAGTGGGCCGGATGCCCAGTGGCCCCGGTGTGGTAAGCGATGAACTGGCCACTCAGATTGTCCGTTCAACCCCTCCGCCCGTAGCTACGTTTATGCTCACGAGCGAGACGACCATCAACGACATTCTTGCGCACCAACGGCGTGTGGGAGCAAAT
This sequence comes from Spirosoma sp., assembly GCA_964263725.1. GTDB lineage: Bacteria > Bacteroidota > Bacteroidia > Cytophagales > Spirosomataceae > Spirosoma. Next base: position 26,558 of record CAXVWN010000059.1, on the reverse strand, counting down.
ACAATTCAATTGGTGGATACCGTACCGGCCGACACATACGCTCAGCTTCGTTCGGCTCTACCAGCCATTAAACTGGTTCAGGTTATTCATGTACTTGATGAACGGAACATTGAGGAGGCCTTACAAGCGGTTGAGTCTGGTGCTGACGCCTTGCTCCTCGATTCCGGTAATCCTAACCTGACCGTGAAAGAATTAGGCGGCACAGGACGAGTACATAATTGGCAAGTGAGCCGCCAGATTGTCGAACAATCGCCGGTACCCGTATTTTTAGCGGGCGGACTCAATGCTAAAAATGTCCGCGAAGCCATTGAGTTCGTAAATCCTTACGGTCTGGATATTTGCAGTGGTGTGCGGACCAATGGTCACTTGGATGAGCACAAACTTGGAACATTCATGGATCTGGTAAAATATTAAACTTACTGTCTAAAATGTAATTGGCATGGATTGCTTAATAAGCCAATTAACAAAGTAACGTTTCCTGAAATGGCCATTTCTACCCAACAAATATTTGATCAAAAGCAATACAACCCGGCTAAAAACAGTAAAAAAATAAGTGGTGATCTGCTAGGTCACCACTTACGTATTAATGAAGGTTATTAACTTAACCTGATACTCATTCGCGCCAATTGGCGTGGACTTTTTATTCTACCGAATGCACTTAGGCAACGGTGATTTCTTTCACTAATTTTTCTTCTTTTACCTCAACTTTTGGTAACTCAACAGTCAGGATACCATCGGTATAAGCCGCCTTTATTGCGTCGGCATTTACCGTTTTTGGTAAACGGAAACTGCGTTCAAACGACGTAAAACCAAACTCCTGCCGGGTGAATTTTTCGGTTGTTTCTTCGGTTTTCGCTTCTGATTGATAGGCAATCGTCAGCTTATTATTTTCTACGTTGATTTTCAACTCTTCCTTTTTCAGACCAGGAGCGGCCAATTCAATAAGGAAGGCGGTTTCGGTTTCTTTTACGTTTACGGCTGGTACGTTAGGCGTTTCGGTTTGGTACCGATTAATAACGGGACGGCCGTAGAAAGGATTAAAGAAAGTAGGGAAGTTGTTATATCGAACTAAGGTTGCCATGTTCTTATTTTGTTTTGTTAGGTTGTTTACTGTCAAACACATTCACTCTAAGTCAAATGTTGTACCAAATCGCTTTTTTGGACGAATAGAGACATTTTGTCATATTTTTGTTATTTTATCTAACAAATAAAGACATTTTGTCATACAAAACATGTATATATCCAGAAAATGGCAGTGAATTGCTGCTTTTTTGGCAATTGTTAAGCTTATCATCTGCTAATACGTTGGTTCTCTAGGCATTAACATTCCAATAACTTGCCAAAGCGCTAACAAACGGCTAATTTTATCCCGCTCAAAAAGCACTTACTCACCAAAACTTATTACTTTATATGAAGCGATATCTCCTATCGCTGGTCACATTGTTTTTGTGTACCAGTTTAACTTTTCCCCTTATAGCCCAACAAACTGCTGTTGACCATTTCGAAAGTGGCATTACAAAAAGCAAGACCAATGATTTTACAGGTGCACTGCAAGCTTTCAGCATGGCGATAACCATAAACCCCGAAAACTCTGCGAGTTATTATAACCGAGGCTTAGCCAAAGCTAATTTAAAAGACCACCGGGGAGCCATTCTCGATTATGATAAAGCCATTGACCTGAATGGAAAAGATGCTCTGGCCTACTTAAGTCGGGGCGTGAGCAAAAGCAAACAAGACGACCATCGGGGCGCTTTACTGGACTACAGCCGATCTATTGAACTCAACCCCGATGATGCGCAGGCTTATTATAGCCGGGGCGTTAGCCGGAGCCGTATTGATCAATACCGGGGCGCGTTAGCCGACTTTTCTAAAGCCATTGAGTTAGAGCCAACTAATAGCCAGACTTATTATATGCGAGCCGTTACTAAGCAAAAACTGGAAGATTTTGCTGGTAGTGTAGCCGACTTCACGAAAGTCGTAGAAATTACACCCAAACGTCCGCAAGCTTATGCCGGACGGGGTATGTCGAAGGTTGAGTTAAATGAGTTCGCCGGTGCTGTTGTGGATTTAAATAAGGCTATTGAATTAAGTCCCGAAGACGCCGAATCCTTTTTCTATCGGGGTTATGCGAAGGGGAAATTAGAAGACTATAAAGGTGCGCTGCCTGATTATGACCGCGCTATTGCGCTCAAGGCTGATAACTATCGGGCTTACTACGGTCGGGGTTTTTGCCGAAGCAAGCTTAACGATCAAAAAGGAGCTGTACAGGATTTTAATCAGGCTATTGAAATAAACAACGTTAACACCGATGCGAAGGTCGTTTACAGTGGGCGTATGACCCATGCTACCCTCGACAATCTACGCAACGTGGTGCAGGAACGCAACAAAATCAATGAGTTAAGTAATGAACGCGCCGAAGCTTATTTCAGCCGGGGCATCAGCAAAAACAAGCAGGGCGAGCCAAAAACAGCCATCATTGACCTGAATAAGGCAATTGAACTTAGTCCGGCTTATGCCGAAGCCTATTTCAGCCGGGGCATGATTAAGTCGGCGCAGGGCGACCAGAAAGGAGCCATTATGGACTGCAACAGCGCCATTAAGTTAAATCCTCGCTATGCCGAAGTTTATTATGTGCGTGGCCTAATTAAACATAGTCTTGGCGATGAAAACAGTGGCTGCCTCGACCTTTCCAAAGCGGGCGAACTAGGCTATAATCCAGCGTACAAGGTGATTAGCGAGTATTGTAATTAAAAATACAGCTATTGCTCAACTAGAAAGCAATAGGGTAAAATTAGATTAAGTTATTTATTGTCTGGTGTGACCCCGATGGGGTCATACTGCGATAACCTAGTTTGTTCCTGCTTTCTATTTATTCAAATTTCAAATGCTTCACAGAATCGCCGGACGATTCGAGTTCCAGCAACGCGTCAATGCCAATTTCTAAGTGAACATTGACGAATTGGCCCGTTACGCGTTTATCACTTTCTTCAGTTTTAACTCCTTCCGGCACTAACGGATTGTCGGAAACCAGCAGTAAAGCGCCGTGTGGAATCGAGTTAACAAAACCGACCGTGAAAATGGTAGCCGTTTCCATGTCAATAGCCATCGTTCGGATTTCGCGCAGGTAATCTTTAAATTTCTCGTCGTGTTCCCAAATCCGTCGATTGGTCGTGTAAACCGTACCGGTCCAATAATCCAGTTCGTATTTTTTGATGGTCGATGACACCGCCCGTTGCAAACGGAATGATGGTAATGCCGGAATTTCGGGCCGCATGTAATCATTACTGGTTCCCTCGCCCCGAATGGCCGCAATTGGTAGAACCAAATCGCCAATCTGCGTTTTTTTCAATCCACCGCATTTACCCAAAAACAAAACCGCCTTCGGATTGACGGCAGAAAGCAGATCCATTACCGTAGCGGCCATAGCACTACCCATACCGAAGTTTATAATGGTGATGTTATTGGCCGTTGCAGTTTGCATGGCCCGACCCATCCCAAAAATCTCCACGTCGAATTTTTTGGCAAAAATTTCAACGTAATTAATAAAGTTGGTCAGCAAGATGTATTCGCCGAATTTCTCAATGGGTGTGCCTGTATAACGCGGCAACCAGTTCTGAACAATTTCCTCTTTGGTCTTCATTATCAGTGAGTGAATGAGTGAGTCAGGAATGAGTGAATCAGGTGCTAATCGCGTTTTTTCATTCGCTTATTCACTCAATCACTCATTCACTTAGTACCTTAGTGGTATGGTTGCGCTGAACCTCCCTGCTTTTGACTGTAAAATTAAACAAGTCGAAGGGAAACCCTACATTTTCGATTCATTACGCCGTAAGTATGTCCGGCTATCGCCCGAAGAGTGGGTTCGGCAACACATTGTCAACCTGCTACTCACCCATTACGCCTATCCAAAAGCTCTTATTCGCACCGAAGGTGGTTTACTATTGAACCAGACCCAAAAGCGTACAGACGTCGTTGTCTTTGACCGGCTGGGACAACCGTTTTTGGTGGTTGAGTGCAAAGCGCCACATATCCCCTTGTCACAGACGGTTTTTGATCAGATTGCCCGGTATAATCACGTCCATCGCGCGCCTTACATTGTCGTTTCCAATGGCCTGATTCATTACTGCTGCGGTATCGATCATAATACGGCTCAAGTTCAGTTTCTGGATGATTTTCCCGCGTTTGAATAACTTACGATCTTACACGTCCCTATTTCCCGTTATGAACCCCATCACTATTCCATTTCAACTTACCGACTGGGCCGCCTTACCAGCAATTGAACATCCCGGTGAATCGGGCATCGCTTTTTGGCGAACGTTGCAATTTGGGAGTTTACGTGTTCGATTAATTGAGTATTCGGCGGGTTATCTGGCTGACCATTGGTGCCAGCGAGGACACATTCTGTACGTCGTTAGTGGAGTTCTCGAAACCGAACTCAAAACGGGCGAAGTTTTTCGGATGACGCCGGGTATGTCTTATGAAGTATCAGACGACCTAAGTTCACATCGCTCCCGCACAGATTTGGGGGCAACATTGTTTGTGGTTGATGGCGGCTTTTTAGCGCCACCCTTTCAGAATAGCCTGTAGCTTGAATTCGTCTTCAGAAAGTGTCATTTTTCGGCTTCCTGCCCAACAGTTCTATTTCTTTTACTATAGAAACTGTTTAAACTTTTTATTATAGCCCTAGAATAGAGTACTTTTTGTCATGCTGACGGAGGAAGCATCTTCGGCAGGATGAAAATCTACTTACCCAAGATGCTTCCTTCGTCAGCATGACAAACATGCCCCTTTATCAGGAGAAATCCGAAAGTTTAAACAGCTTCATAATTCGTTTGGGTAGGTACTCACTCCTAATTAATTAAACTTTTACAAAGCTGATAATTCTGATAATCAATGGACTATACTATCAGCTTTGTAAAAGTTATTTGTCCTAGTACTTAATTCTTTTATTCAACAGCATGAAAAATGCCTGACACCGCTAGGGGCCAGGCATTTTTTATGCTTTGCTCGTATTACTTAGTTTTTAACAAGTTCACCACTAGCGCGGATAGTGATTTCATCGCCAACAACAGCGGCTGGAGCAGAGCCCAGCGTAAAATCGCCACGTTTTACTTCGCCAGTTACAACAAAACCAGCTAAGGTTTTCTTGTTTTGTGGGTTTGTAACAGGTCCTTTGAGTACAGCATCAAGCGTTACAGGCTTCGTTACACCGTGCATCGTCAGGTCGCCTAATACTTTATATTTATTTCCCGATACTTTGCTGATCGACTTACTTTTGAAAGCCAGTGTTGGATACTTAGCGGCATCGAAAAAGTCAGCACTTTTCAAGTGGCCATCGCGCTTCTCCTGGTTCGTGTTAATGCTGCTTACGTCGGCCGTTAAGTCGATTTGAGCATCAGTGAAATCATCCTTCATTGATGTCATTTTCACATCAAAGTTCTGGAATTTGCCATCCACTTCCGATAACATCATGTGTGTTACCGTAAAACCCAGGTTAGAGTGTGCTTTGTCGAGAGTCCAGTTTTGAGCGAAAGCGCCTACCGTAGAGAACAACAGAGCAGCGATCATCGTTGCTTTTTTCATTGGATTGTAGATAAATGATAAGTGAAACACAAGTTAAAAATAATAAAATTTAATTGATTTAAACACGCAGTCGATCAAGCAGTTGGCTAAGTGTGGCAGCCTCTTCTGAAGTTAATTTGTCCTGCAAAACGGTATCCCATTCCGCCTGACGAACATCCAGTTGCTTGAGCAAGTCCAGTCCCTTATCTGTAATAACAACATCAACGGCCCGGCGATCGCTGGGACATTCGGTGCGCAGCACAAATTTCTTAGCCACCAGTTTATCTACTAACCGAGACGCATTCGACATCTTATCGAGCATGCGTTCGGTAATGTCAGATACTTTAATGGGATCAGGAAACTGACCACGCAGAATCCTTAACACATTATATTGCTGCAACGTGAGTTTAAAGGGTTTTAATAATTGAGTCTGGCTCCCAGCCACCCAATTGCTGGTATAGATCAAATTTACAACCACTCGGTGGTAAGAAGATTTGAACGGTACGTTCTGCTTAATGTCATTTTCGATAGACATACCACAAAGATAATGTAAATGTATTTAATGTTACTACACTATATTCAGATATTTTACCGATAAGGAACAATCTGAGGAGCTGATAAATCGAAATCACGGAGTTTTAGCGATGGAATACCTTCAAATGCCTGGCGGAAAGGGAATGAATTATTAGGGATATTTGGGAAATAACTCAGTCGAATCTGAAAGCTATTGAATGTCAGGTTTTCGTTTCGAAATCGAAATCCAATCCCATAGCCCTGATAAAGAGGGCCCTGCAAAAAAGACTGGTTTGAGAAACTGACTAGACCAAGGTTAGCAAATGTAACGAAGGCAACCCGAAAGCCGATCAAATTCAGGCGGGAGAATAAAACGTTTTCATAGTTTATCAACCACCGTTTGGTGCCTCGTAATGCATCGCTGTTAATCCCGATTCCATCCGTATTTATACCACTGCCGTTGCTGCCCAGCGTAATATATTCATTGGTAAAGCGATCAATACCCGTGGTGTAGCGCATGTTCACAAAATGACGCATATTCCCCCACTTGGTTTTCATTAACGGACTGAAATAGTTCGATTCGAGCGAGACAACGCCTTGTTCAATCTGTTTTGACCGAAAGTATCCACCCAGATTAATTAACCCATAAACATACCCAAGGTGGCGGACGTACTTACCCTGCGAAAAATTCAATCCCGTATAAAGTCGTTGGCCCAACTCAGCATTATCAAACCCAATAATGGCCGCCACCGATTCCCCAATCGGTACGTCTTCAGTTCGGCCAAAGCCATAAATTAACACGTCGCGAACGTATTTTCGCCGGGAAAATCCTACGCTAAACAAGGTCACACGGCTATCCTGATAAATCTGGTTGGTATCAGCCGTTACATCGGGACGCTTGCTATACGTATAGGTTGTATTACGCAGCGCTATGATGAGTCGTGACCGACCCTTTTCTTCGGTGTCCCGCTGTTTGTAGAATAACCGAAACGACCGTCCAATCCAAACATCGGAGTAATTATAGCCGAGTGGAACGAGCACAACACTATCGTTTCGGGTAACAAGCCGATTGTTGATCTGTGTATGATTCAGCTCAATTGACCCGGCATATTTCATATCGGGCGTAAGAAAAGGCCGATATAGTTTTATGGCTGTCTGTTTCAGATCACGCAAATACAATAAATCCGCTTCGGCAGTCAGGAATGTTTTTCCGATAAATGGCACTCTATAACGAGCCTGATATTCTACTTTTTGGCGTGGATCAGTACCTGAATAGGCTACCTGGGCGAAAAGTTGATGACCTAAGCCCCTGAAATTGAGTTGATCAAAGCCAACACTAAAATTAGTAAGCCCACCAAATCCACCATTGGGCAGCAGTGACCAAACGTCCTGCGTAATCACATACACATCCACAAATTGCTTGCTGCCAGCGCGCGGCAGCACCAAAATACGGGCATCGTGAAAAATGGATGTACTCCGTAATAACCGTTCATTGTCGCGAAGTACTAACGGGTCAAGTGCATCGCCCTGCTGAAAAAGCAGGTAGGAATTTCGAATAACATGCTCGCGCGTATTGGTGTGCAGGCGACTGCCTGTCCGCTCAATCCAGTTAGCGGGTTTGCGCAAAGTGTCATAAACCGTTTGCCCAAATACACTAAGTCGCTTGATATAAATATCCCCAATAATCTTGCCCTCAAATATCTTAAACGGGTTCACTTCTATCTGACTAACCTCACCCGTTTTAACCCGACTATTATAAACATCCTGAAAAACAGCGTCGTAGAGTTGCCGAGTCAGCCGGTGTTTATACATTTTGGTTTTCAGGCGGCTATAAAAAATACTGTCGCGATGCATCAAAACACTATCCGTCATTGCTGTGTGAATAATGGCTGACGAATCCAGCCCCTCTTGCCGGATGGGCTTGTGTTCCAGCGTATCTATTTTTTCGATCTTCCGTTGGCTTGTATCAGCCTGACCTGTCGCACTGATTGCGTATCCGACAACGAGGACCAGGCACACCAAAAAATGGCGTAACGCTGACCTATATTCGTTCGGACACAATGGGTTCATTTGGAAAAGATAACGTTGATTAGAGTGCTGTATGTATGAATGGTTTAACGGAGGAAATAAGCAAATTGGCCAACAATAGTAGCTAACGAATTACAAATAACACTTTCATTATGAATTGATTAAAATCTCAAATCAACTTACTAACAGGTTATATATCTACTTGTTTTTGAAGCCAGAGGTCCCGCTGCCGTTCAGAACCAAACTGAAAATAATGGAAACCGAACGGCTCGAAACCCATCTTTCTGTAAAATGCCAGCGCCCGTTCATTTCGCTCCCATACGCCAAGCCACACGGCCTGATAGCCCTGCGCTTTTGCCCAGTCAATACAATGGGTTATCAAGGTTCGGCCCTGCCCCTGTCCTATCTGTGATTGCAGTAAATAAATTCGTTGAATTTCAATAGCATTACGATTCTTCATCCGTCGTGGTGGAGCATGTCGATAGAGTTTGGCATACCCGATGGGCGTGCCGTCGGGTAACTCCATCAGGAAAAACGTTGAACGCAAATCGGCCAGTTCGGCTTCTAAACGGGATTGTGTCAGAGACACCTGAATGTATTCGTCAACAAGTTCGGCTGGATTGTGGGGTGGCCCAAAAGCTTCACGCATAGTTATTGCAGAAAGATTCGTAAGCAGGGCTGCATCGGCAATAGTAGCGGGTCGAATATGCATGGCGTAGGTAAGTAACTGACCAATTTACGTAAAAACCCCGGCTTTGAGTAGTTTTACCAATTGTCTCTCTCCTTGTATGTTCAAATTACGACACACTTTAGTACTCGCGTCGGGTTCTCCCCGCCGAAAACAACTCATGATCGATGCGGGCTTTTCGTTCACCATCGAAACCCGTCCAACGGACGAACTGTTCCCGGAGAGTATGCCAGTTAATGAGGTAGCCGAATACCTTGCTTGTCAGAAAGCCGAACAATTCAGAGCCGATCTAGGCAACCGAATCATCCTCTGCGCCGATACGGTTGTTATTCTAGCTAATCAGATTCTGAATAAACCCCAGGACGAAGCTGATGCCCTGCGAATGCTGCGATTGTTGTCGGGACAAACGCACCGCGTACGAACGGGTGTCGCGATTCTGGCCCCTGACGACAACGGCGAACCGCAACTTCAGTCATTTACGGATGAAACGACGGTACAGTTCGCCACCCTGACCGACGATGAGATTACGTACTACATCCGGGAATGCAAACCCTTCGATAAAGCCGGATCGTACGGGGCGCAGGATTTTATCGGACTCGTGGGAATCGAACGGCTGGATGGATCATTTTATACCGTTATGGGGTTGCCAACGCACCGGGTTTATCAGGCTCTGAAACAGTATAGTCAGTAGTTTTCAAGTGTGTGTAGAATTAATCTCAGCTTATTACCCAACTCATTAGTCATCAAAAAACACAAACTGACTAGCCTTTTAAAAGAATTAGTTGGGTTATCCTATGAATTTTATCCAACTAGCTATACATGGTAAACTCCCGGTAAGTCTTCATAGTTTTCAAGGCAAAAGCAAAATTCAGCATGACGGCAACGAATCCCGTTTACTCCAATATAGCAACAGTACCTGCTCAATCACCCGTAAAATCATCAACTGTTGGTCATAAAGGTGTTCATTACGAAATCTTCGTTCGCTCGTTTGCCGACTCTAATGGTGATGGTATCGGCGATATTAATGGTATAACAAATAACCTCGATTACCTGAAAAACCTCGGCATATCGGCCATTTGGCTTATGCCCATTAGCCCTTCGCCAACTGATCATAAATACGACGTTACCGATTATTATGGCATCGACCCGGAGTACGGCACACTAGACGATTTTAAACGCCTGATTGCCGAAGCTCACCAACGCAACATTGCCGTTATTATTGATCTAGTCCTGCACCATACCAGTATAAAGCATCCCTGGTTTAAGGAGGCATCTAAAGGGCCTGATAATCCCTACTGGAATTATTACAAATGGCTCCGACCCGACGAAATCAAACGTCGTAATTTAGCCAACCGAGACATTACGGCCGATTCGGGTGAACGTAATCCCTGGCACTCTATTCGCGGTGCCAACTATCCCGAAAAATACTACGGCATGTTCTGGAGCGGCATGCCCGACCTGAATTTTGACTATCCTCCCGTACGGGAAGAGTTCTTTAAAATTGCCCGTTATTGGCTCAACGACGTTGGCGTAGATGGTTTCCGGTTAGATGCGGCCCGCCATCTTTATCGTGAATCCGAAGAGCCCAAAAACCACGAATTCTGGCAGGAGTTCGGTCGCGTCGTGGAAGCCGCCAAACCCGGTGCGTACACCGTCGGCGAAGTATGGACACGTCCTGAACGTATTGCACCCTATTTCCGGGGATTGAAGGCTAACTTCAATTTTGATTTGCAATTGATGATTGCCGAAATTGTTCAGAAAGAGGACGATACGGAAGATTTGATTGAGTTTTTGATTTATGTTCACGCAACTTTTGGTAACGTCAATCCTCAATTTATTGACGCGCTACTCCTGTCTAACCACGATCAAAACCGGATTGGGAGTTTACTAAAGGGAAACCTAGCCCGGCTAAAAATCGCAGCGAATCTATTACTCACGCTGCCGGGCTTACCCTATCTCTATTACGGTGAAGAAATTGGCATGTTGGGGATGAAACCCGACGAAAATATTCGCGAGCCGTTCCTGTGGGACATTCGCACCCGCGACCGGCAACGTACGCATTGGCGACGGGGTCGCTACTCGACCAGTCAAACCATCCGGCCGCTGGCCGAACAGCAAACCGACCCTGATTCGCTGTTTAATCATTACAAACGGCTGATTCAATACCGCAACAGTCACCCTGTGCTGAACGATAACCTGAGTCATTTAGAGCAGACGGGAATTCGGCAAAAGGGGATTGTAGCCTTTATTCGGCAAAATGAAAATGGACAACGGATATTAGTTGTCCATAATCTTACCAAAAAGGCCATCGAAGTCGTGTTTTCTCCAGATGAAACCTGGTGCCGATGCATTGTATTTGAGACAATATCGGGCGGTTCATTCACGGGCGACCGGGTAACAGTGCCGGCTTATGGGTGCGTAGTTGTCGAGTAAAAAGCCGTTTGCAATCTGTAATACTCTAACAGGCAACAACTTGTTAATCTTGTTTTAATCTCCACGGTTGCCCATTCAGCCGCTGTAATTGCTGATTCAGGTGCCTCAAACCGGGTTTTAGTATATTTTAATTCTTATCTAATATCCCTCTGTGGCCTTTATAAGGTTATTTGTTCTCTCAGGAGGATAAATTATGAAGGCGTTTAGAAATCACTCATTGTTCATTTATAGCTGGATATACAGTCCGGCCTTTTTACTAATTACTGCGTTAGTATTCGTATCAGCCTGTGGTAATGGCGATAAAAAGAAGGGCGATCAGGCTGATTCTACTGCGAAGAAACAGCCCAAAACGTATTCTGTATTAACCGTTGCTCCCCGTAAGACAACGCTCTTCGTTGATTTTCCGGCCATTATACAAGGTGAGCAAAACGTCGAAATCCGTCCCCGAGTGGATGGCTATGTAGAGGCTATTTTTGTCGATGAAGGCGCAACCGTCACGAAAGGGCAGCGGCTTTTCCGTATCAATGCACCCCAGTATGCGCAGGATGTACTAACAGCTCAAGCGGGCGTTCGGACGGCGCAAGCCGATGTCAGTTCAGCCCTGCTGGCCGTCAATAAAGTTCGTCCGCTGGTCGAGAAAGACATTATCAGTAAATACGAACTTGAGGCCGCCCAATATGCACTGGCATCCAAGCAGGCGGCATTAGCACAGGCACAAGCGTCTTTGGCCAATGCAAATACCAATCTGGGCTACACAAATTTAGTTAGTCCCGTTAGTGGAGTGGTTGGTGCGATACCCTACAAAATTGGAAGTTTGATAACCAGCTCAACCACCAACCCACTGACGACCATTTCGGGTATTAGCGCAGTTTACGCCTATTTTTCACTCAATGAAAAGCAGTTGCTCGACTTCACCCGCGACGTCAGCGGTAACACGCTACAAGATAAACTGGCCAAATTGCCGGATGTTATTCTCCTGCTGGCCGATGGGTCACTTTACAATTTTAAAGGCCGTATAAAAACCGCTATTGGCCAAATCGACACCCAAACGGGTTCCAGCAATTTCCGCGCTACGTTTCCCAATCCACAAGCCTTGTTGCGCAGTGGCAGCAGCGGCACGGTACGCGTTCCCCGCACCATCGACTCCTCACTGGTGGTGCCGCAGAGTGCCACCTACGAACTTCAGGATAAGCGGTTTTTGTATGTAGTCGGCAAAAATAATGTCGTCAAAAACACAGCCATCACCGTAACGCCCACCCCCGACGGGTTGTTTTATGTCGTGCAAACGGGCCTTAAAACGGGCGACAAAGTTGTGCTCGACGGGGGTACAGGCTTAAAAGACGGTACGAAAATAAAGCCCAGGCCAGCATCTCCGGCTACCACATACAAAACGACAGCGCCATCTAGTACAACGATCAATAGCGATCCCAGCCCTGAGCTATAAGCCACTTGTAGCAACTGTTACAGACTACTAATCACCTCATTATGTTTCGTATATTCATAGAACGCCCGGTGCTGAGTACCGTTATTTCAGCCCTGATTGTTTTGCTGGGAATTCTGGGAATGGTCAAACTTCCCATTGCCCAATACCCCGATATTTCGCCACCAACGGTTCAGGTTTCGGCTAGTTACAGCGGTGCCAATGCCGACGTTGTGCTTAAAAGCGTCATTGTGCCGCTGGAGGAGCAGATAAACGGTGTAGAAGGCATGACGTATATGACCTCCTCGGCGACCAACGACGGAGCCGGGAGCATCAGCATTTATTTTGCCGTCGGCACCGATCCGAATCAGGCAGCGGTCGATGTGCAGAATCGGGTTTCGGCCGCCACGAGTCTATTGCCGCAGGAGGTTACTCAGGCGGGTGTAACGGTCCGTAAACAGCAGAGCAGCAACTTGTTGATTATGTCGATTTACAGCGATAACCCCGCTTACGACCAGACATTTCTGCAAAACTATGCGGCTATTAACGTTATCCCACAGCTTCAACGGGTAAATGGCGTGGGCAGTGCCAACGTGTTTGGTTCGGCAAAAACCTACTCGATGCGAATCTGGCTGAAACCGGATGTCATGTCCATTTATGGCATTACACCCGCCGACGTTTCGACCGCACTGGCCGATCAAAATGTGGATGCCGCCCCCGGTAAGTTCGGCGAAAACGACAACCAGACGTTCCAGTATGTAATTCGGTACAGCGGCCGATTGCAGTCCACCGAGCAGTTTGGCGATATAATTATCAAAACAACGGGCAACGGCCAGCTTTTGAGACTGAAAGATGTTGCCCGTGTTGAACTTGGTTCGCAGACGTACACCAGTTTTACGACCACCAACGGCAAGCAATCGGTTGGTATTTCGGTGAGTCAAACGCCGGGTTCCAATGCGCGGGAGGTCATTAACAACTCAAAGAAAGTTATTGAGTTAGCGGCAAAGTCTTTCCCGACAGATATCCATTTTATTTATCTGGTGGATATTAATCAGTTTCTGGATGCGTCCATCAGTAAAGTTCTTCACACGCTGTTAGAATGCTTTGCGCTGGTATTTCTGGTGATTTTTATTTTTCTACAGGATTTTCGCTCCACCATTATTCACGGCGTTTCGGTGCCGGTAGCGATTGCAGGTACGTTTTTCTTTCTGTACCTATTCGGATTCAGCATTAATCTACTCACACTCTTTGCGTTAGTACTGGCCATTGGTATTGTGGTCGATGATGCCATTGTGGTTGTCGAAGCGGTTCATTCCAAGCTGGAAAGCGGCTATACCTCACCGCGAAAAGCCGCCATTGACGCGATGGGCGAAATATCGGGCGCTATCATCTCAATTACGCTGGTGATGGCATCGGTATTTTTGCCCGTTACATTCATCACCGGCTCGGCGGGGGTTTTTTACCGGCAATTCGGTATCACGCTGGCCGTTGCCATTCTTATTTCGGCGGTCAATGCGCTGACCCTTTGCCCGGCGCTGGCGGCTCTGTTTTTAAAACCACCCGTGCATACCGACGGCACGAAACCAAAAACACTGCTTCAGCGATTTGGCGTCGGGTTCAATGCATCCTATGATGCCCTCACGGCCAAATACACCAAATCAATTACGTTCCTATCGGCACGAAAGTGGCTCGCCCTCGTGGGCGTGGGCGTATTCGCCGGTGCATTTTATATGCTCTTCAAAACCACGCCTTCCAGCTTCGTGCCGAAAGAAGATATGGGAACAATTTACGTGAACATTACGCTTCCGCCCGCTTCGTCAATGGAGCGCACAACTGCTGTGGCGAATAAAGTGGATGCAATTGCGCATACTATTCCTGAGATTCAAAACAGTCTACGGAATCTCGGACAGAACTTCGTAGCGGGTAATGGCAGCGCTTACGGCCTGATTATCTTACGATTAAAGCCCTGGGATGAGCGTCCCGGCGTCACTGACGACGACATAATAAAGCAACTCAAACAAAAAACGGCCAACATCCGGGATGCCGATATCGTCTTTATTCAGCAGCCGACGATTACCGGTTTTGGCACCAGTGGCGGCTTCACGTTTCAGTTGCAGGACAAAGGCGGCCATACGACCGATGCGTTTTATAAAGTGACACAGAACTTTCTGGCTGCGCTGACCAAACGTCCCGAAATCCAATACGCCACCACGTCTTTTAACCCCAATTTTCCACAATATCAGTTAGATGTGAACGTGGCCAAATGCAAAGAGGCTGGTATTGCGGTGGGCGACGTGCTCAATGCGATGCAGGTATTTTACGGCAGTTCGTATGTGTCAAATTTCAATGAGTTTGGCAAGCAATACCGCGTCATTATGCAGGCCGATACCAGCTACCGGGCCAGCCCGGATGGATTAACGAAAATAGCTGTCCGAACATCGTCGGGTAGCATGGCACCCATTACCGAATTTATCAGCCTCAAGCGAATCTACGGACCAGAAAGCGTTTCCCGCTTCAACCTGTTTTCGTCCATGTCGGTCAATGGCTCTCCCAATCCAGACTACAGCACCGGGCAGGCATTGCTGGCCATTCAGGAGGTGGCGACCCAAACGCTCCCGGCTGGCTATGGCTTTGAGTATTCGGGTATTAGCCGTGAGGAACAGAACGTTGGTTCTCAAACATTGTACGTATTCGTGTTGTGCTTAGCGTTTGTGTATCTCCTGCTGAGTGCTCAATATGAAAGCTACATTTTGCCGTTTGCCGTTTTATTTTCGTTACCGATTGGCTTAACGGGCGTGTATGTTTTTGCCCGAATTTTTGGTCTGGATAACAACATTTACATGCAGATTTCGCTTATCATGCTCATTGGTTTGCTGGCAAAAAACGCCATCCTGATTGTTCAGTTTGCCGTTGAGCGAAGGCAAAAAGGCATGGATTTGCTGGAGTCGGCAGTAGAGGGCGCAAAGGCACGACTCCGCCCGATCTTGATGACGTCCTTTGCGTTTATTTTCGGTCTCATGCCGTTGATGTTTGCCAGCGGGGCCGGGGCACAGGGCAACCGATCGATTGGTACGGGCGCCATTGGCGGTATGCTGTTTGGTACGTTGCTGGGTGTGTTTTTCGTACCAACGCTGTTTGTCATTTTTCAGGGTTTGCAAGAAAAAATCAGTGGCCCGCCCGGCCAGAATAAACCGGACGAGGATGAAGAACCCGCGCCAATCGACGGTCAGGAAACCCATCCCACCGAGCCGGCCACCAGAGTTGTTAGCGCATAGCGGTCTCTCTCAGAAGCAGATACATACCATGAATACGATATATATAAAGGGAGGATTAACGGTTTTACTGGGTGCGCTTTTAGCTTCCTGTACCATTACGAAACCCTATAAACAACCGGACATTACGACCAATAGACTGTATCGGGGCGTACAAACCACCGATTCGTCTACCTTGGCCAGTCTGCCCTGGCAGCAGATGTTTCCCGATTCAATTTTGCAGCGGTTAATTGAACGGGGCATCAATAATAATTTAGACCTTAAAATTGCCGTTGCCCGGATGCAGGGAGCCGAAGCCAACTTACAGCAAAGCAAGCTGGCCTTCTTCCCAACGCTTAGCACCAATGCCGCCTTCACACTTTCCAAATCATCATCGGCGCAGTTGCGGGCGTTGAATATCCGAAATGCAGAAACCGGATCAAGCACGGTTAGTACGACGTCAATTCCCACCATAAAGCAGTATTCGCTAACGGCCAGTACCAGTTGGGAAGCCGATGTTTGGGGGAAACTACGGAGTACAAAACGGGCCTATCTCGCGTCTTATCTGCAAAGTGAAGCCTACCGACGTGCCGTACAGACGCAGTTAATTGCCAACATCGCCAACGATTATTACGCCCTGTTGGCCTATGATCAACAATTAAAAATCACGTTGGAAACCGTCGATAACCGCAAGTTTGATGTCGAGACGATGAAAGCCTTGAAAGAAGGTGCCATTGTGACCGGTGCCGATGTGGTACAAAGTGAAGCCAACCGCTATGCCGCCGAAGTAACCTTACCCGATATCCGGCAGAACATTCGGCAGACGGAAAACGCGCTTAGTTTATTATTAGCGATGCCTTCCGATAGCATTCCCCGGACTCAGTTAGAGATTCAGCAAATTACAGCTTCGTTGCAAACGGGCCTTCCGGCACAACTGCTCAGCAAGCGCCCCGATGTACAGCAAGCGGAGTATTCGTTCCGGAATACCTTTGAGTTAACGAACGTAGCCCGCACTTATTTTTACCCGGCGCTCACCATCACCGGCACGGGTGGATTTGCTACGGCCAACACACTGACCGGATTTTTTGCCGGGACTTTTTATGGAAGCTTAATCAGTGGATTAACCCAGCCAATTTTCAATCAGGGCATTAACAGACAGCGCCTTAGTCGAGCTCAAGCCGCCCAGTACGAAGCGTTTTATACTTATCAGGCCACGTTGTTAACCGCTGGTCAGGAAGTGTCTAATGCGCTGTTTTCGTACCAAATGGCTATAGAGAAGGCGAACACTCGTCAGCAACAATTAGATGCTTTACAAAAGGCCGTTTCATACACTAAGGAACTTCTCAAATATACCGCCAACACCAATTATACAGACGTATTGACCGCCGAACAAAACCTGCTGGCCACCCAGCTTAATGGCGTCAATGACCGATTGCAGCAACTTCAGGCGACGGTAGCCCTCTATCGGGCGTTAGGCGGTGGCTGGCGATGAAAACAGCCAACATAAAAGCTTATTAAATGGTAACTTAGCAACGTTCACGCCTTGACCGACGTAGAGGTTAGTATGTAAAGACAGTCAATAGTGACAATTAAAATTAAATTAGCGTAAACCATGAGAAAAGTGAAGGTTACATCCGTTATGAAAAAACTTTTGATCGTGCTCGGCTTGCTGGCCAGCACTGGATTATATACCAATAGTCAGGCACAGGTAAACGTAAATATCAACATTGGCAACCAGCCTATCTGGGGACCAACCGGTTACGACTACGTTAACTACTATTACCTGCCCGATCTGGATATCTACTATTATGTGCCGTTGCAACAATGGGTGTATAACAATGGAGGACGCTGGATAACAACGACCGTTTTGCCTCCTCAATACAGCAACTACGACTTATATCGGATGCATAAAGTGGTTATTAATGACCCCCAGCCCTACCTCCGCAATGCCGTTTACCGGAAGCAATATGCACCGTTCAAAGGCAAATACGATCAGCAACCGATTCGCGATAGCCGAGATTCTAAATATTTCGTCATCAACAATCATCCGCAACATAATCAGGCGGTTGGCGGCAATAACCGGCCACAACAAAGTGGTAATAACAGGCCCCAGCAGGGAAATAATAACCGGCCACCACAAGGCGGCAACAACAGGCAACAGCAGAGCCCAAATAAGGGACAGCAACAGAGACCGGGATCTAATGGCGGATCGCAAGGTGGTCGTGGGCCGCGTTAAGTAGCAAGTTGTTACAACACAAATCTCCTGATTTTGCCAGTGTAATTCGGTAAAGTCAGGAGGTTTGTGTTTATAGAATCCATATTTGTACTTCTGTATATACTCAACATATAAGGCCTAACAAGAAGTCCAACGATACTTTATAAGTTTGGAAAACGATATAGTCCGCAAAATCCAATGTTGTCTTTAAGCGTATAGCTCTATCTTTGCCCAATTTATAGTTATACTGTTCTTATGGCCCAATCCCTTAGCGTCCGCCATTTGGTGGGTATTAAAGACCTGACCGAGTCTGACATTCAGCTTATTCTGGAAACGGCCAGGCAGTTTAAAGAGGTTATTAACCGTCCGATCAAGAAAGTCCCCTCGTTGCGCGATGTCACCATTGCCAACGTTTTTTTTGAAAATTCGACCCGTACCCGGCTATCGTTTGAACTGGCCGAAAAACGGTTATCGGCCGATGTGGTCAACTTTTCGGCCTCGGGCAGTTCGGTCAAAAAAGGCGAAACATTGCTGGATACGGTCAATAATATTCTGGCGATGAAAGTCGATATGGTTGTGATGCGGCACAGCAGTCCCGGCGCTCCACATTACCTGACCAAGCATATCAAAGCCAACGTAGTGAATGCGGGAGACGGCACACACGAGCACCCAACACAAGCCCTGTTGGACTCATTTTCGATTCGTGAGAAACTCGGCGACGTAGCCGGCAAACGTATCGCCATCATCGGCGATATTACTCATTCACGCGTAGCCCTTTCCAATATTTTCTGTCTGCAGAAACAGGGAGCCGACGTGATGGTTTGCGGCCCTAAAACGCTCATTCCCAAACACATCGAAGCATTGGGTGTGAAAGTCGGTCATGACGTGCGGGCGGCTCTAGCCTGGTGCGATGTTGCCAATGTGTTGCGGATTCAGCTGGAGCGGCAGCAGATCAAATATTTTCCGTCGCTGCGTGAATATTCGCTTTACTTCGGTATCTCGAAACAGATGCTCGATGACCTGGATCGGCCCATTGTTTTAATGCATCCCGGCCCCATTAACCGGGGTGTTGAACTAACCTCCGACGCGGCCGATTCGTCACACTCCATCATTCTGGATCAGGTCGAAAATGGTGTCGCGGTACGCATGGCGGTGCTGTATCTGCTGGCGCAGTTATAAAAGACTGTTTAAAAACCCCTAACTCCCCTGAAGGGGACTTTGCTCGTGTTCAGACAAAGTCCCCTTCAGGGGAGTTAGGGGTTTTTAGAGTCATTACAATATAATTTTCAGACGGTTTGTAAAAGAATAAGTATCAATTACGTTGTTACCCGTTAAAAATTCATTCTTCCCCACAATTCATTCATCCAATCGTACTAAACCAAACGACTGATCTCGTCGTTACTACATTAAAGAGTTTTTAATCTCTTTTTAATGTTAACGTTTTTTGATCATTATGGCGGTTAGTACAATCCCGCAACCACCTCCATCGCCTTTGCAGCGATTGATACGGTTACTGGGGACCGAACGAAAAGATATAGTCTATCTTCTTCTGTTCGCTATTATTACGGGGTTAATTGGTCTTACGCTGCCACTTGGCATTCAGGCCGTCTTCAATCTGGTTTCGAGTGGTATGCTCTTCAGTTCGATCTACGTCCTGATTGGGCTAGTTATCGTTGGCGTTCTGGTTGGCGGTTTACTCACCATCGTGCAGTTCACACTGGTTGAAATTATTCAGCAGCGCATTTTTGCCAAGGCTGCTTTTGAGTTTACGTACCGGCTGCCCCGCATTAAACCGGAGGCTATGGAGGGGTACCACCCCCCCGAACTCATGAACCGGTTCTTCGACGTCGTAACCTTGCAAAAAGGCATGTTGAAGGTCCTGATTGATTTACCGGCTGCTGCGGTGCAAATTCTCTTTGGTATTATCCTGCTCTCGTTCTATCATCCAATTTTCCTGGCTTTTGGCTTGGTTACATTGCTGGTTATCTATGTGGTTATTCGCCTGTTCGGACCGGAAGGAACCCGAACCAGTATCAAGGAATCCAGCGATAAATACAAGGTGGTAGACTGGCTCGAAAAATATTCGCTGAATCTGGCGGAACACAAAACCAGTGAAGATACGAACAACCCCATTGCCCAGATTGATCATCGGCTGGCCAGTTATGTAAGTCACCGAAACGACCATTTCACCGTCCTGAAACGCTTTTATTACAGCTCGGTGGCCTTTAGAGCCCTCGTTACGGGCGGTCTGTTAATCCTAGGTACATCACTGGTCGTCAGTCGGCAAATGTCTATGGGTCAATTCGTTGCTTCCGAGCTGGTGATCGTGCTCATCACGGGAGCCGTCGACAAATTAACCTCCAGCATTGACACCGTATTTGATATGCTGGCCGGTGTCGAAAAGATTGCCGCCGTGACCGACTTACCGCTAGAAACCGATACACCAACTCATGCTTAATATATCCAATCAGCCGATTGATGAGGAGATGTTCGGTGAGTATCCGCTCAAAACGCTGCACGAACTTCCTCATCCCCGAAGCAGTCGCCGACTGGGTCGCTGGATGCTTTTTTTTCTATTTCTGACCATCATCGTCCTGCTCCTGCCCTGGCGTCAGAACATTAACGGTAGCGGCAGTATCACGTCCCTCACCCCACAAGATCGTCCGCAATCTCTCCAGAATGCCATTGCCGGACGGATTGAGCGCTGGCAGGTTCGGGAAGGTCAGTATGTGAAAAAGGGTGACACGTTGCTGGTCATTTCTGAAATCAAGGACGAGTATTTTGATCCTAACCTCCCCCAGCGACTCAATGAGCAACTAGCCGCCAAGCAAGGAACGCGGCTGGCGACCGAGGCAAAAATTTCGGCTTTGGATGGGCAAATAAGCGCGCTGGGCACCGGCGTAACGGTGGATCTTGCTTCGGCCCGGAATCGGGTTCGTCAAAACCAGTTGCAGGTCGGCATCGATAGTGCCGATCTGGTGGCCATCCGACGGAATTACCAGATTGCCGTCGACCGGCTCGAACGGTATGAAAAAGGATATCGCGATGGTTTGTTTTCCCTCACCGATCTGGAAACCCGACGGATTAGCCTCCAGCAGGATTATGCAAAAGTAATTATGCAGGAAAATAAGCTGAACGTAACGCGTCAGGAACTGGCCAACGCCCGGCTCGATCTACAGATTATTCAGGCCAAATACCAGCAGGAAGTCGCTAAAACAATGTCCGATCGTAGTTCGGCAGTGTCAAGTAAAGCCAGCGCCAACAATGACATCGCCGTTATGCGCAACAAAATCAGCAGCGTAGACGTCCGGCGGGGGCTATATATTATTCGTGCGCCCCAGAATGGCTACGTGGTACGAACAATTAAAGCCGGGATCGGTGAGACAATTAAAGAAGGGGAATCCATCGCCACATTACAACCAGCTAACCCAACGCTGGCCGTCGAATTGTACGTACGGGCCATGGACGTACCGCTGATTCAGAGCGGACGCATCGTACGTATCCAGTTCGATGGCTGGCCTGCCATTCAGTTTTCGGGCTGGCCTGCGGTAGCGGTTGGCACCTTTGGGGGACGCGTAGCCGTGATCGACGTTGTTAGTAGTCCGGATGGCATGTACCGCCTGTTGGTCAGACCCGATACCCGACCGGGCGACCAACCCTGGCCGAAACAGCTCCGTATTGGTTCGGGTGTTATTGGCTGGGTCATGCTCGATGATGTGCCGATCTGGTATGAACTATGGCGACAGCTTAACGGATTTCCGCCGAGCCTGCGCCATGAGCCCAAGACGACCGAAAAAGTATGAGACTATTCGTTTTTAAGGTCTGTTTCTGGAGTCTGCTACTCTTAGCCGAATCAGTGTTGGGCCAAAGTCCTCCACCGGTCCGGCCTGTGGTTCCTCGCCAGCCAGCCACTCCGGTAACAACAGACGTTTTATCCCGGACAGCCATTTCCGTGTCGGGAACCTCAATAGGTGTTATGCCGTTGTCGCTTGCTCCTACGCCGGGGCTGGCCGCTACTGATACGTTACCTGTTTTTACAGCCGAAGAATTCTATCAGGCTATTTTACAGTACCATCCAATTGTTAGGCAGGCAGGTCTTTTAAGTCAGGAAGCGCAGGAGCAGGTCCGTCAGGCCCGTGGCGCGTTCGATCCAAAACTGTTTTCGGATTATAAGCGCAAAAACTTTGGCAATACACTCTATTACGATAAATGGCAGTCTGGCCTGTCGGTACCCATATTGCCGGGTGGTATTGACGTAAAAATGACCTACGACCGGAACACCGGCAAGTACCTGAATCCTGAATACACGGTTCCGTCTACGGGACTGATTGCGTTGGGCGTAAGTGTACCAATTTCGCAGGGGCTGCTCATTGATGCTCGCCGAAACGCGTTGCGGCAGGCCCAACTGGCCGTTAACATGGCCGATGCCGACCGGCTGGCACTCATCAATAAAACGCTTTTCGACGCGGCAAAGGCTTACTGGGACTGGTATCTGGCGTATCAGCAATTCCGCTGGCTTGAGCGGGGCTATCAACTGGCAGATACGCGCTTCATCGCCGTTCGCCAACGAGCGCTCATCGGCGATGCGGCCGCTATCGATACAACCGAAGCGCTGATTACGGTTCAGGACCGGCAGGTACAACTACAGCAAGCCAGTGTTGACCTGCAAAATACCCGCCTGAGTCTGAGCGCCTTTTTGTGGAGCACTCAGGAAGAATCTACACTCCAACCTATAGATTTGCCACCGACCGTTATGCCGCAGGCGGCTCCTCTTAATCTGGCAGATCGGGTGCCTATTCAGGATTTGCTCAACCGTGCTTCGCAGCAGCATCCAGACCTGATTAAGCTGACCAACAAGCAACAACAGCTAACCATTGAGGAGCGATACCGACGGGCGTTGCTATTGCCTAAAGTATCCGTTGAAGCCAGTTTGCTGAGCCGGGGACCACTTTCGGAAGCCAACTACGATGGCGCTAGTTCCTACAGCTTTCAGCCTGATAACCATAAAATTGGCGTCGATCTGGCCTTTCCTCTGTTTCTCCGTGCCGAACGGGGTAAACTCCGGCAGGTGCAGCTTCAGAATCAGCAGACTGGTTTGAAGCGGCAACAAACCGGCCGCGACATCGTCAACGAAGTACAGCGATCGTGGAATGAGCTCCTAGCCCTGGGGCGACAGGTTACGACACAACAGCAAACGATGGCAAATCAGGATTTACTGGTTCGCGCTGAGGTAGCTAAGTTTCAGCTTGGCGAGAGTTCGCTATTTTTGGTCAACAGTCGGGAAACTAAACTCATTGATTATCAGATAAAGTTGGAGGAGTTACGGGCCAAGCACCAGAAAGCCCTCGCTACGTTATGGTACGCAGCCGGTTCTAATGTCGGCACCCGATAAATTTTACAGCAAAGGAGATAAACGATTCTTCCCGACCAAATAGAGCAGATAGTTGCCTATTACCAAGGCCTTAGTCAGCGAAATCAACTGCTTTTTTTGTTATATTTGACAAATAGCTTGAGCTAATGGAACTGGAACTTCGCACACTACATCCACCCCGTTACCAGAAATTTGACGATGATTTTTTCTTCGCCTTGTGTCAGGCGAACGAAACGGCCCGGTTAGAGCGCGATTCTAACGGCAATATTATTCTTATGCCCCCCACCGGAACTGAAACAGGACGTTACAATGCCGATTTATCTGGCGAAATATGGAGTTGGAATCGTCGTAAGAAACTTGGCTACGTTTTCGATTCATCAACGGGATTTAAATTACCTAATTCGGCCGTTCGTTCACCAGATGTATCGTGGGTAAGTCAGGAACGCTGGGATGCTATTTCTAAAACTGACAAGCAGGGATTTGCGCCACTTTGCCCCGATTTTGTCGTTGAGATCCGGTCAAAGAGTGATGACCTGAAAGAACTCAAAGAAAAGATGGAAGAATATCGCGACAACGGTTGCCGATTGGGTTGGCTAATTGACCGCGCCGGAAAACAGGTGTTCATTTACCGAGAGAACGGCTCTATAGAGATTAAGCAAGGAACAACGGTCAATTTATCTGGCGAGGATATTCTGTTAGACTTGACCGTACAGATTGATTTATGAACTGTTAATCCTTCCGTAAAGATCTTAATAACCCAAAACCAAGCAGACTGCTCCATAAGAGAAGTCTGCTTGGTTTTATGCCTATAAATTCGCTAATTCACTGCTTCTCATCTCATCCCTATTAAATCAATAATGAAACAACTCTCCTCTCTCGCAAGACTGGTATTTGCCATTGTCTTGTGTTTCAGTCAGTATGCTCACGCTCAGGAAGATATACTCAAACAGCTACAAGGGATTGCTATCATTGAACAAAAATTTATGATGCCCATGCGCGACGGCGTTCGGCTGGCAACCGATATTTATCGGCCTAAAACAGATAAACCTGTACCAATCGTTTTTTCTAAAACACCGTATAATTTCAATGGATGGGGCGATGGCGAAGCACGACCAAATTCTTATAAAGAAGCGCTCGAAGCCGTAAAAAGGGGCTATGCGTATGTTGTTCAGAATGAGCGTGGCAAGTTTTTCTCCGAAGGCGAATGGGATATTCTTGGACCGCCAACTACCGATGGCTACGACGCTTTTTCGTGGATGAGCAAGCAACCGTGGTCGAACGGGAAAATTGGAACGCTGGGTTGCTCCTCAACCGCCGAATGGCAAATGGCCGTAGCTGCGCTGGATCACCCGGCACACGCGGCTATGGTGCCGATGAGTTTTGGGGCGGGGGTTGGTCGTGTCGGGCCGTTTACCGAACAGGGCAACTGGTACCGGGGCGGGGCGCAGCAAATGCTCTTTACAACCTGGTTGTATGGCACTCAAACCGATTTACTGGCCCGACCGCTTTTTCCCAAAACGGCAACCAGTGAAGATTTAACCCGTGTATCGCGCTTTTACGATCTAGCGCCCGAGATGCCTAAAGTCGACTGGGCGCAGGGATTGAAATACTTGCCGGTGCAGGACATCATCAAAAACGCGAACGGTGCAAAAGGGATTTATGAGAAAATGATTGTTCGCAAACCCAATGACCCGGACTGGTATAAAGGTGGTCTGTATCACGACAATATGCCTTTTGGCGTTCCCAGTTACTGGTTTGTATCCTGGTATGATGTCTCGAACGGTCCAAATCTGGCATTGTTCAACCATGTCCGTAAAAATGGCGTTGATGCCCAGGTCCGTGACGGACAGTATCTGGTTATTGCGCCCACGCTGCATTGCGCCTACAAACGGGCTACCGAAAACACCATCGTTGGCGAACGCAGCGTGGGTGATGCTCGTCTGGATTACGATAGCATGATTTATGGCTGGTTTGACTACTGGCTCAAGGGCGAACCCAATGATGTATTGAAAACTACGCCCCGCGTTAAGTACTATACGATGGGATCGAACAAGTGGCAAACTTCGGAGACATGGCCCCCAGCCACATCCGAAATGGCCACTTATTACCTATCCAGCGCCGGACGGGCCAATAGTTTGTACGGTGACGGAAAACTTACCACAAAACCCTTGGGTAAAGACGAGAAACCAGATGCATTTGCCTACGACCCTGCGTTTCCGGTTCCATCATTCGGTGGCAATGTATGCTGTACCGGAACGGCAATACAGGGGGGTGCTTTTGATCAGCACCAAATGGAAACCCGGCAAGATATTCTGGTTTATACGAGCGAACCTTTTGCCAATGGCGTCGAGCTAACGGGATCTATTGAAACGACGCTTTATGTTTCGTCGGATGCAAAAGACACGGATTTCACGGTGAAACTGGTTGACGTTTATCCTGATGGGAAAGCCTATAATCTGGACGAAACCATTCTGCGTGCCCGCTACCGCGACGGCTTCGATAAGGAAGTCTGGATGGATAAAGGAAAGGTGTATAAACTTACCTTAAGCCCAATGGCAACCAGTAATTATTTTGCGCCGGGTCATAGCATTCGGGTTGAAATATCAAGCAGTAACTTTCCCCGCTTCGACCGTAACATGAACACCGGCGGTGACAATTACAGCGAAACGAAGGGAATAGTCGCTCACAATCAGGTATTTCATTCGGCGCAATATCCGTCCATGGTTCGCTTGCCAATTGCGAAAAAGTAACATATTTCCCGATGATAGCCAGCCGGGTTTGCAAACCACTCGAACAGGCGAACAAATCCGGGAAACACACTGTTCTTTTGGCATAGATTTATCCTGCTACCAAAAAGCCGCAAGGTATTGCGGCTCTACCATATGAAAGGCTTTCAATTCTCTGACTACGTACCGCCCGAACAGAAAGAAGGCAGCAAGTTCGACCAACTGCTCAATATCTTTCAGCAACTGTTACTGCTCACCTCTGGTGATGTGGAGCAGGCTATGTCGTGGATGAGTCAACTCGACCGGCAATATGGCCTGACTGATGATAAATACGGCATCGGTAATTTCTTC
>CAXVWN010000058.1:0-14249 GCA_964263725.1 Spirosoma sp. | reverse complement strand
GTTGACTGTTTTTCCAGACTTAGCCTCTCCAGCCGCTTCGTTTCGATTTGCTGATGCAACGCCTGTTCTTCCTGCCGAAAATTCTGCGTACCCGTTTGGCAGGCGGATTTTGCCCGCAGCAGGTTGGTTTCGTACCCGCTTAAGTCGTTTTTGCTAATATCGCCCGTGCGGTATAATTCCTGATTGGCACTAACTATTCGTTGGGCTTCCTTAAGCTCGAACTGAAGCTTAACGAGTTCGGTATCCCACTTGGCCTGCAATACGTTGATCTGGGTTTCTTTCAGCCGAATGTCTTCCTGAATCTGAGCAATCGTCAGGCCCGCGATCTGGCGTTCACTGCCTGCGGAAGCTGTTCTGAATTGGTGGTATTGATTGACTGCCGTTTGGGCTGCGGATAGCTCGGCTACCAGGGCAGCTACATCAGGCGCACTGACTTCCAGCAAAGGCGTTCCTGCTTCGACCAACTGACCGGGCCTGACAAACGTTTTTTCAATGTACATCGTCGTTGGGAACCGATACATTTCTTCCGCTACTTCCGATTTGACCACAAACGATACGGTCATCATGTCCGGGAATTTGATCAGTAAACCCATGCCAGCACCAACCACCGAAAAAGCGACTGCCCACCACGCCAATAGTCTCAATACATGCTGACGCACATCGGCAATGGGCGCATCATCGATGTGGTAAATGTCGGCATACTGCGTTTCGTTTAATTCCTCTAAAAGTGATTGCATGGGCTTAGTAATCAATGTAGGTTTTGATGAAGTTGTAATAAATGCCCTGCTTATCGATCAACTCCTCGTGTTTGCCCTGCTCGGCAATCGTGCCGCCGTCAAAGACCAGAATCCGGTCAACGTTTTTAAGCGTGTGGAGCCGGTGGGCAATCGAGATAATGGTTTTGCCTTTGAATCGTTCATAGACGTTATCCAGAATTCGGCGTTCGGTTTCCACGTCCAGGGCGCTGCTTGCTTCGTCCAGAATAATAATGTCGGGTTGGTCGGCAACAAACAAGCGCGCAAAGCCAATTTTTAGTACCTGCCCGCCCGACATGTTGGCGCCGAAACTGCCAATCATGTGATTGAAACCCAGGTGATTCGACTTGACGTATGGGTGTAAATCGGCAAGTTTGGTAGCTTCTGCAATCCGTTCCATCGACGCCGACAGATTAGCACAACGGATATTTTCTTTAATCGTATCGTTGAAAATGTAAGTATCCTGCGGGAATAGGTGTACATGCTTGCGCAGGGTTTTGGGATGAATATTCCGCAACTCAGTATCATCACACCAGATCTGGCCTTCGTAATCGGGATAGAGATTCATGAGCAGTTTCACAAAGGTTGACTTTCCCGTGCCATTCCGCCCGACGATGCCAATGCGTTCGCCCTGCCGGATTTCGCAGTTTAGATTCTTCAGCACATAATTGGCATCTTTCTGGTGGTAGCGGAATGACACATTATCGAATCGAATCGACTTACCCGAAAATCGGGTTGATTGCCGCTGTACATCAGCTTCTTCCTGATCTTCTAGAAAAATCTCGGCCACCTTCTCAAAACTGACACTCAACTGGGTCACCATGATCCAGAGAATACTGACGCTGTTAACGGAATTCATCAGAATCATGAAAATGGCGGTAAAGGCCATGTATTGACCAATGGTTAGCTGACCCGTAAAAATTTGATACGCACCTACCCAATAAACGGCTATCTGGCTGAAAATGAAGATCAATCGCTGCACCGAATTGATTAGAATCTGCTTTTGTTCATCGGCCATCACCGAGTTGATGGATTCGCGGTGCAATTGCTTCCAGCGAACCAGTTTATACTTCTCAACCGATAGTAGCTTGACCGTTTTTATGCCGAGAACGGTATCCAGAAAACCGCCAAGAGACGCCTGATTCTTATGGTACACCTTTGATCGTAGGTTTTTTACGATGGGCATAAAGTAAACCGTAGTCAGGCCATAGGCCAGGAAACAACCCAACGCAATACTCCCCAATTGCGTGTTAAAGCTGAAAAGAATTGGAAAGTAAATGAGCATAAAAAACACATCCAGAAACTGCTGAATAATAATCGGGTTTGTCAATTGCCGGATGCCGATGCCCTCCTGAAAGCGGGCCATAAACTCTTCCCGCTTACGACTATCGTAGTATTTCTGCTTGAGCGAAATCAACCGCTCGAAAAACTTGCCCATGAATTCGGTTTCAAAGCGAAACCGGTAATGCATCATCAGCATACTTCGCGCATACGTGAGGACAACCTGCACCACGAAAACCAGCATCAGGCCCGCTAGAATGCCCACTAGAAGCTTTTTGTTCTGGTTGATCAACACACTGTCGAGCATGGTTTGGGTAAACAGCGGCAGTACCAGACCGACCAGTTCGAGTACCAGCGAAAAGAGAAAAATCTCGCCCAGCACCCATTTTCCTTCTTTCAGGATGGGGAGATATAGCTGGCGAAAAACCGACTTTTTCTTCTGCTCATGCGCCTGAACAGCTTCATCCAGATCCGTATTCGTATGAAATTCGTCGGTCGGTTTTAGCTCCAGAACAATACCGCCCCATTTATTGCAAAACTCCTCTTTGGTGTAACGCGCTTTGCCAAATGCCGGGTCGGCTATCCGTACGTGCGTATCTGTGGCCTCATACACAACCACAAAGTGCTGCCCGCCATAATGGGCAATGCAGGGCAGTTGAATTTGCTGAAGATAATCGTAGTCTAACTCATAGCTTTCAGCTTTAAAACCGAAGCTTTCCGACACTTCCATCAAATCGTAGAGGCTGGTACCTTCGGTAGTTACTTCGCTCAGTTTTGCCAGCAGATTCTGGGTGTTACGTGCTCCGTGGTGTCTGAAAATCATGGCCAGACAGGTTGGGCCGCAGTCCATGGAGACCCCTTGTTCGATGTGCGGAAACGTATCAATCAGGGCATACGGGCTCATCTTGCCCCCGAAAACCGTTTTTAATGATGTTTTCATGAGTAGCAGGGAGCAACGTCAGTTTGTACTTTTTTACCCGCCAACATGGTTCGTCCGTACTGGATTCTATAGTACTTGTTCAGGTGGTAATAGACGCTATACTCCACAAACCGCTGGCGCTGGCGGAACAGCCGGTTGATGTTCATGTGAATCAGACTACCAAGCAAACTCGCTATCGGCATTTGTAAATCGCCCGCGCGGTCTAAGGTTAGGATGGTGTTGGCAAACGGAACTAGCTGACTGGTAAGCTGTTGACACAAATCGTATAGAAACTGATGCTCCTCGTTAGCTTCGTCGACTACTTCCTGAATGGCGGCTTCAATCTCCTTATAACGATTATCCAGTTGCTTCTTTATAAGTTGATTGTAGCCAAACTCTTTACCAAAATAGTCGGTATTTTGCGCTGTAATGGCTATTTTTTGCTTCAGGTCGAAACCGAATAAATTCAGCAAGTCATCGGTCATTTTCAGGCCCGCCCGCCACCGGCACTCTTCACCTTCTGCCCCTTCAATCATGCTGATGAATTGCAGAATATTCTGACTATCAATGTGAAAGTAATCTTCCATGGCGTCTATAGAATTCTCACCATAGCGCTCCAACTCCCGGTTGTAGGTGTCGATAGTGAGGTTGGAGATACTCTTGTTGGTGAGATAAGGCAGCAGCGCCGTATGCATTTCCTTAATTACCTCGTTGGTGACTTCCGTGCTGGTGAAATGGAGCCGGAGTCGGATGTGCCAGTCGGGATCACCGTAGCGGATGAAGAAGAATTTGTCAACCCAGCCCAGCGATTTGACTCGTTCGATAAGCGGATACAGTACGTTGACCAGCAGGGTATCGGCAGTTTTTTGACCCGTGTAAATTTTGTAGTACAACCACTCAGAACCTACTGAAAACTGACGACGGGTGGCTGGTTTAGTCTCCACATCCGACTTGCGAAGAGCTTTAGGTGCAGCTTGTTTTGGAGGATCGGGCAGGGTTTTAAACGCGACTGCAAATTGGCTCGTATGCCACCCCTTGTCAGAATGGGTCACGGCATTTTCGGCGCGATACAGAAATTCCTTGATTCGGAAAGCAGCCTTTGATTTGACTTCGTTCAGGAAGGTTTCAACAAACCACTGATTCTCCAGATCGACATATAATTCGTTATCTGAATCTATTAAACAGATGTAGCGGGGAATTTGATAATGTGTCCGCCAGCTCGCTACCAGCGCCTGTACAACTGGCCAGTCGTTTTGCTTGAATGCGGCTAAAATTGGTTTAATTTGAGCTGACTGGCAATTCCACGAGGCTTCGGCCAGAATCAGATTGTCCAGAACGATACGGGGTTTGAACACAAACAGGCTGCTAAAACTTCCGGTAACATCGCCCAGAAACGAACGGGTATTATCGGCCTGGAGCGCGCACAGGAAATGATAGATATCGAGCGAATCGGGCTGCGCATAATTGTGAGCCGTCGACAGTCGGGGAATGATTTGTTTATTCAACGACCGCGACCGCAGTTGAATCTGATTACCCCGCACCCGAACCAGTAAGTCATTCACCGGAATGGTATGTTCCTGATCGACAGATGCTTTTCCCAGATAGGCAATCTGATACGCCTTGAGTTGGGGTCTGATGATGATATTGCCCGTGCGAGACTCTGGGAGGTGGATAATGTCGGCGAAAATTACATTGGGCACAGCCTCATCTTCCGCTTGGCTAATTTCCTGAAGTAACGCCCGCACACTGGGATCGGTATGCCCGAAGCGCCCCAGCAAGTAAGTGCCGGTTAAGCCATCGAACGAATTGAGTACCAGTTTTTCACGACCGTTTTCGGTAATCACCGAGAACATGGCCGTACTTGTCAGGGGCAGATATGGCTGCTGAATCTCCATATGCCGAAGGTCATCTTCCGAAATATCAATCTGGTACGCGTGGCTAATCTGGGCTTCGGCCACTTTCTGTAGCAGGTAGGCATGCTCTGGCGGAATGGGATAAGTTGGAACCGAACGGGATGCACTACTTTCCAGAATGCCATCCACTAA
Source organism: Spirosoma sp. (assembly GCA_964263725.1). Classification (GTDB taxonomy): domain Bacteria; phylum Bacteroidota; class Bacteroidia; order Cytophagales; family Spirosomataceae; genus Spirosoma. The sequence continues at coordinate 9,249 of CAXVWN010000058.1, read as the reverse complement.
GGGCGACACGTCCGATTTCGACTGATAGGCGGGATATCCAATGCCAAGCTCAGGGTCGAGGGCCAGAACGAGCGGAATCTCTTCGTCTTCGTATTTCTGCTGAAACTTACGCCGAAACTCGCCCAGATTCCCTTCGCCGAAGGGCGTGAGTTTCAGCAGGGTTGGAATTTTCGATACTAGTTTATTCAGAAGCCCCCGGTTAAGCTGACCACTAATGTTGGGTAAGTACGTGTCGATTTGAAACAGGGTTTTACGGTCGTAGGGCGTTGACAACTGCGCTAGTTTCTGCTCGATTGCGGCATACTTCTCAATCGAATAAGTTTGGCTTTCCTGTTCAATCGCCATCAGGTCTTTCTTAACGGAGATTAGCAAAGCAATGATTGCCGCTACGCTTTTGGACGGATGTTGCTCCTGAATCGTTTCGAGGGTGTGAAGAATCTGATCTAAGCTATCTCCACCTGTTATAGCAGGTTCCAGGTCACTGACTACCAGTTGATTGTCGATTACCTGCTCAACAAATCCAGTGGCGTCTTCCTGATCAATGTCCATGTCCATCAGCGCGTCGATCAGCGTCCGGGGTTGCGCTCCCAACCTGGCTTTCGTCAATACACAGTCCAGGTAAACACTTTTTTCCGCACTACTCAGGTGATGAACCCGGCTACCGTCTTCGCGGTAACGACAGGCCACGTAGCGATACTGATCATTAATTTCGTACAGACTTGAATTAGAAAAAAAGCGAAGGTGCGGTTTTATATCCGGATGCTTTTCTAAATCCTGCGCTAAGGCGCACAGGTAATTCATATCGAGTCGAGTTACTTTTTTGAGGGTATCGGTTGACTGGAGATTTACCTGAGTTTGATTGGTGGTGATGGGTAAGGTGGCGAATCCGCCAAATAACCCGAAAGGCGTACAACGGGTGGCGTAGCGGGATAAATACTTAATCAGCGAATAATAGATTCTCCTGGTTTTTTCATCGGGCTGGCGAGAGAAATCTAGTTTGATGGCTTCCTCGTAAAGCGATGGGGACGCCAGATAAAGCGATTCCAGAAAAGCGGGATTCTGTGCGAGCTGTTTCAGACTAGCCCAATCCAACTTGTCGATCGTTTGATAGCCAGCAATAGGGACACGAACAAAGGCGGTATCAAAAGCAATCGTTTTCATGGTTCAGTTAATTGGAGGGGACTTTTCGAGTAGGAGAATTGGGCGTAGTCAGGAAATGATAATAGACTATCAGTCGTCTGACAGAACAAAAATGGCTACCTGAAGGGCCGTTGGACGAATTTTTCTCCATGAGTCGTCAACTCCCTCTAGTGAGTCGTATCTGCCAGCCTATGAGTTGTTTCCAGGAAAAAACGTAGCATTCATAACAAAAGAAAAGCAGCACCCTTTCGGAGTACTGCTTCTGTTCAGTAGATGTAGAAAGTTTACTAAAGTCAGGAGAGCAACAACAAACGATCCCAGCCCGTAGGCATCCCGAGTTCGGCCAGTAAGACCAAACCGACACTACTTTCTCCGTCGAGTAAGCCCAGATTAGGGCGGTGCTGACCGGCTTCGTAGGTAAGAAATACGTTTTCGTCCGTTTCGGGTGTAGCGTATAAAGCCGTCTGCTGCATCCAGTAATCTGCCGCTTCGGTTAGAAGCGGATGAGGTGTTTGCCGGTTAAACTGTCGGAAGAAATGAGCCACTCCGGCCGATCCATGACAAAAATTCGCGTCGCGGATACCAGTGTCCTGAGGTTGCCGACGTTGGGCTGCTTTCAGAAACGTCTGGAGCGCAATCGACTGCCAGTGTGCATTATGAAAGGTTTTTCCGCACAGCCAGAACGTATTGGCGATACCCAGATCGCCATAACACCAGCCTAAACGGCTGTCCTGATCCGACTGATCTTCGGTAACCATCGTTGGAAAAACGCTCTTGCCCGATTGGTTTCTCTTGCTCCACAGCCACAGCAATGCGCCCTGAATTAACTCGGCGCACTGGTTGGCGGCATAACCGCGCTCGTAAAATAGTCTTAGCAGGGCAACAATACTAGCCGTGCCGTGTGAAAGTCCCGGATTATAAAGAACTGGCTCACCGGGTTGCCAGCGACCAAAATCGCCGAATGGCCAACAGATTTCGCCGGTTGGTAACCGTACCGCAGTGGTCGCCAAGGCATCGACTAATTGCACTACGTACTGTTCAATGGTGGGAGATGGCTGACGTTCCAGGTAATAAAGTCCAGCGCTTAAGCCTCCATGCAGGTAATCATAATCGCCTTTCTGAATCAATTCCAGCGACAATTCGAAGAGAGGTTTATCCAGATCGGACACGATATCCTGAGCGTCGATGTCGTTTACAAAACCCGCATTGTGCAAGTGCAGAAAGCCCCAGGCTATTCCCGAAATACCAGCGGCAAACGAATGACCAAGGTCGTCGGTTTGTATCGCCGACAGGCTTTTTTCGATTCGTTCCCAAAGCCGTTCATCATCAGTTTGACCGTAGTACCGCTGCGCGTAGGCCTCCACTAAGGCAAACCCCATCTGACCGCCCATCAACGACACATCGTCATCAATTGGCTGCTCGGAAATGTGTTTATACACCCGGTTAAACAGCGTTCTATTCGACGATAACGTGCGGATAACTGGCGAGTTCATGACTAGTTGGTGAAAGGGCGGTAACAGGTGCTTGGGTGAAAATTGCCTACTCTGTTAAAGGTTTTCGGCTACCCCTTTTCAACTAAACCCGCGGATTAAATACCGGTTGGGCAGTAGTATGGTCTTGCACTACATTCCGTACAGGAATTGTCCGTACGCTTAGCCATCCCACCAACTACATTTTGGGCTTGATCTTTCGAAAGAGAAACGATTTTGTCGGTCTTGAGAGTGATTTTTGTGATTTGCTTTTTCATTTTGTTTTTGTTATTTACTTGTTTGTGTTTGCCTACTCTACCAGGTTTTCGGCTACCCCTTTGTGATTGATGATACAAAGGTGGGCCGGGCTGATACCTCAATACAAAGATTTCCCCACGAGTCGTACTGAAAACACGTCGAATGGCCTGACTTGAAATATGAGTTGTTTGAAGAGGTATCAGTGTGTTTCTGGCGAGCTTGCTGATTGTAATGTGAATCGAGGTGTGGCTCTATCAGCGTAAAGACAGGCATTTAAAATTCCAAACTCTTCCGATTGATCGGATACGCCCAGTGCAGTTTCGCCAGTTAAATGTAGCAAGTCCAGTATTCCCAAGTTCCAAGCCGCAAACTAACCGATTTCCTTGTTGGCTACCCAGCCACTTAAGGAAGTATTCTCCTATTATCAGGTCGATGGCAATGCACTACTGCTTTGCGCTTGAGCGGCTCGTTGACGAAAGTTTCCCGACGTTGAGCCATAGCGCTTTTGAAGAACTTGGTCAAATGGCTACTATTCGCCAACAGCGGGACAGCGTCAAGTGGGCCCTATCGTGGCCAGGGACTAGCCGCTTCGGGCGACCATCCTCAACCGCCCGTTATGCTACTAGATATAAGCGTCATACTCGCGTGGCGAAACAGAGGCCTCAACCCCTCCCGGTATACTTTCTCATTAGTGTATATCCCTGAAAGTTGCCCGTTAATGCTTGAAGGCTACGGGGACTGAGCCGGTCTAAAACAAGAAGCATAAGAAAAAGCAGCAGTACCGATAAAAAAGGACCAAGCCCGTAAAAAGTCGTATCCGCCTTGGTCCCCGTCTGGCAGACTAAGTAATTAACCGCCGGATGATACAGGTAAAAAGCCAATGAATACCGACGGCCATAATAGCTGACCAGACTGTTGGAGGCCAGGGGTAGTTGCAAGGCGACTAAAAACAGGCCTACCGAAAACAAGAGGGTGCCGCCCACAAAATTATAGGGCAAACTCTGTGGCTCGTTTCGGGATAAGAACCAGACCTCCCCCACCTGTATACAAGCTCCCAAAGCCGCCATCAGGTAAGCTGTAGGCCTTGACACCAACGTCTGCAAGCCAAACTTAGCGATTAAAAAGCCAATGCACAGGAAAGGGATTGACAAAAGAGAGCGGGCATAGATTGGATGGGGCGATAGACCAATCAGGTAACTGTAGGGATTTAGGACCAGTGTGAGCATCAGGACCAGGACCGCCAGCAGCGGCAAGAAATTTTCGTAGTCATACGCTAAAAAGAGCCAAAGGATGCCGTAGCCTAATATGAGCGAGGTCAGAAACCAGAGATGGAAATAGGTACCAACAAAGAGCGTAAAATGCGTATTGAGCGAGTCGAGTGACCCATCCGTCAGGCCTACAAAGAGGCCGTAAACGGAGTTGGCTACCAACATCAGGGTCAACAACGCTTTTAGGATCTTGGCAAAAGCCTTCATCGATTGCTGACCAAAAGCTTGCTGAAAGTAATAGCCGCTGACCATAAAAAAGAACGGAACCGTCCATCTGCCCCATAGGGCCAGGGAGGGTGTTCCCACAGTGAACCGACTATGATTGACAACAACCGTTAAGGCTGCCAGGAGCCGAAATAGGTCAACACCTGCATTTCGATTAGAACGAGTGGGCACAATCGTATAATTAGCCCGCAATATAAATACAGTAGCTATATTGTTTACATAATTTTAAATATGAATACTAAGGGGTTTTTATATTGGATAGGTCAGGTCAGTTTAGTGGCGGCCAAATACTGACAAACCACCGCGTTCAGGAAATACAGTGGGGCTATTGCCACCTATTTTGACGCAAGAATTACTTCTCTTCCAATCGCCAACAAGTCCAGAAATCAGAATTTTATCCAAAAACGGAGTTGGTATCCCGTTGGGTTTCAGCGATCGTTTGCCCTGGAGCGCAATTCCCGTTCTTTTTTACTTAAATATAGGCTCCCTTCTATCCCTACCCGAAGTTTTTATTGCTATACTTGTCAACACAACTTTATCCGTATAGGCTGAGTATCTTTTGGATCAGTAATCATTTTAACGAACTTGACCGGGTTGTTACTAATAGACGGTCCGGTTAGCTTGAACCGGGCGCTACTCTACGGCCTAAAAAGAGATCATTGCCTTATAATCCGTCCTCGATGATTATCCATCCTATCAGCAACTACATGATTGGCAATGAAGCAGTCTTTGGTAATGACTTTGAGGAATTGTGCACTTCCGGAAGAATCAGATCTACCTGATAGTGATATTAGCTTTATCACTTAATAGTACAAAAGAATACATCCTTAATTTCGTCCACGAAAACGCTCGTTTAGCGTAAACAACTAGAACTTGCAACTATCGTATCCAACAAAGCAAAGGCAGAGTAGTATAGGAGCAACCTCAATTTCCAGGTGGCATGAACAAATTGGGAATGTATTTACGGGAGAGTATGAAATATCCCGAGGCTGCTCGCCAAGCCAAGAAAAGAGAAAACGTGTTTGTTAGCTTTATTGTCAATGAGCAGGGCGGCATTGAAGAGACTCGTGTCTTGAAAAGCCTGGATCCTATACAGTAGTTCTATATGGATAAAGAGCGTATAAATCTGTCCGATACGGCCCGTATTTTCCGTTATCATAAAACTTTTATTGAACGGTATGGGGCTGGTACAACCCGGGCCTTGGGGTGGCAAAATATTGAAGGGCAGTGGGCACGCTTTGTGGCATTAAGCCAAATCGGTGATCTAGGCGGACACTCGGTGCTGGATGCGGGCTGTGGACACGCTGATCTGTTCCCGTTTTTAAAAAAGAAGTTTTCCTCCTTTACTTATTATGGGTGTGAGCAAATCCCCGAATTGCTCCAGGTAGCTACTCAGCGATACAAACGCGAGACCAATGTAACCTTATTTCAGGGGGACTTTCTGGACAGAGCTATTCCCATGACCGATTTTGTGTTGGCTAGCGGCTCTCTTACTTACTGTCATAGTGATGACAATTTTGTTTACCATGCTATTGAGGCCCTCTTTGCCAAGTGTCGTATCGCCCTGGGTTTTAACTTGCTAAGTGGCGGTGTCGAACCGAACACACTACTGAGGGCTTACCCGCCCGATGAGATACTCCAGTTTTGTCGGACCCTGTCAAAAAGGGTGCAAATCCAGGTGGACTATTGGCCAGATGATTTCACCGTTTTCGTCTACAAAGAATAAGGGAAGCCGCCTTGTGCTATCTACAGCTACCTTATTATTCACGGTAGCTAGCTTGTTCCGTTACCAAACAGATGCCGTTCGGCGTCAGCAATTGGCAGGACCTGACTGCTGGATTTGCTAGGTTAAACCGGATAGTTAGAGCAAGTTTAATTGAGTGTCCAGTTGAATCTAACATGGCCATTTTTGTCCAACCTATCGTTGCAAGTCCAAAGCCTACCTGAAGTTTTTAGAATACGTGTTGCCTAAGCAGCGCAAACAGAAAATAGACTTGTCCACGCTAATAGATGAAGAAGTAGAAGCCCTATTAACGAAAGCTGTAAACCAAATTGCCAATGGCAACTCAAAATAATGATAACCGCCAAAAGTGAGCCCGTATCCTGGCCAGTGATAATAGTATTTTATGTGAATTGAAAAGCCAGGTGGAATCAGTTTTAAGCGTCCTAAATGGCTTTTCGCTTTTTAGGGTTGAAAGGGGGAAGTATAAAGGAAAACAGCAGGTGGAAATTAATGTATCAGATATTTCAGACCTGACGGCCAGCTAAGTAGGCGGGATACCTGTACGGATGTAAACAAGATTAGTTGCGTAAAGAAAACGCGACGTAACATACTTAAAAAGCTTCCCAAATAGGTTTTGAACTATCATTTATCCAAATAAAGCTAGCCATTAATGTACTTTGAAAAACAATAGTTTTAATAACTGACCAGCGGTCCAGCACCGTTAAGCGCGGTTTCCCCGCAACGGCGGACCTTGCCTGAGCCGGTGGCCGGTTTAGCCGCTGCAACTCAATCAGCCCATAGCCTAAGCTTTCGCTAGCTTCAAGACGGCTAAAACGTTACTATTCAAATATTTTTTTTTGTAATATAATGATGTCATCACGACATTTAATTAAAAAATCATCAACTTTACCTAAAATTGAAATGTGTCATTAGAACACCATCTGCCACATTTTTAACTATTGAGTTAATAAAATACCTCTTTGCTGATTAGATGTTTCGCCTAATTTAGCCGCAAACTCGTAGGCTTCATGACGTTCCACGACTAGGTGTTAGGAGCGATTTCGCCATTATTATTATACTAATGGGTTAAATAAAATAGATTATACTTAATTGTAATAATAGGCCCAGTTTTTCTTAAGATTAAGCTTTAAATGGCTTATTATCAATTGGTTATTGGGGATTTGTGAAAGCAGTATACCACTTGCACAGATTACCCGTAATAGGATTAGAAGTTGATCCTATTACTTCTTCTTTAAGGTATAGGTATTTACAAAACGCCAATTCGATTATGAGGTTACTGGTTTGTCTTTTTTTTCTGTCCCAATCTCTGGCCGGTTTTTCGCAAAGCAAGTCAGCATTAAAACTTTGGTACAACAAACCTTCCGGTCAAACCTGGGAAAATGCGCTGCCCGTCGGTAATGGCCGGCTGGGGGCAATGGTGTATGGAAACGTAGCAAAGGAAATCATTCAACTCAATGAACATACCGTCTGGAGCGGTAGTCCGAATCGGAACGACAACCCCGATGCGCTAGCCGCTTTGCCCAAAGTTCGGCAGTTGATTTTTGAGGGCAAACAGAAAGAGGCTGAGGAACTTGCCAACAAATTCATCATTACCAAAAAATCGCATGGGCAGATGTTTCAGCCCGTGGGCAATCTACACCTTACCTTCGACGGACCTGAAAACGTAACCAACTACTACAGGGAACTGGATATTGAACGGGCCGTAGCGAAAACGTCCTACACCATCGGCGACGTAACGTACACACGGGAAGTACTGGCCTCGTTTCCCGACAATGTAATTGTGATGCAATTAACTGCCAGCAAGCCTGGCAAGCTGTCGTTTTCCGCTTCTTTTTTCACCCAGCATACTACATCAGCAATTAAAACGACACCGGCAAACGAACTCACGCTTTCGGGCACTACGTCGGATCATGAAGGCGTAAAAGGCATGGTGAAATTTAAAACCATTGCCCGGATCAAAACGTCAGGGGGAACGCTGACTGCCAACGACACATCGCTCATCGTAACCGGCGCGAACACAGCCACGATTTATGTTGCGATTGCCACTAATTTCAAAAACTACAAAGACCTTAGCGGAGACCAAAACGAACGGGCAACGGCATTTCTGAATAAAGCCTATCCCAAATCTTTCGCGGCCATCCTGAATCCGCACGTTGCAGCCTACCAGAAGTACTTCAATCGGGTTAAATTCGACTTAGGTGCGGCCGGGCCGCGTTCGGTGGAAGCCTCCAAGTTGCCCACCGATGAACGACTGAACAATTTCCGTTCGGTCAACGACCCGCAACTTGTTACGTTGTATTATCAGTACGGGCGATATCTGCTGATTTCGTCCTCGCAGCCCGGACGCCAACCCGCCAATTTGCAGGGAATCTGGAACAACAAAATGCGCCCACCCTGGGACAGCAAATACACCATCAACATCAACGCCCAGATGAATTACTGGCCAGCCGAGAAAACTAACCTCGCCGAACTTCATGAACCGTTTCTTCGGATGGTCAGGGAGTTATCGGAAACGGGGAAGGAAACCGCCAAGGTCATGTACGGTGCCGGTGGCTGGATGGCGCATCACAACACCGACATCTGGCGCATCAATGGTCCGGTGGATGGGGCTTTCTGGGGTATGTGGACGGCCGGTGGCGGGTGGACCAGCCAGCACCTGTGGGAGCATTATCTCTACAACGGCGATCGGGCGTATTTGGCGTCGATTTATCCGATCTTGAAAGGGGCTGCCCAGTTCTACGCTGATTTTTTGGTCGAACATCCAACCTATCACTGGCTGGTGGTGAACCCCGGAACATCGCCCGAAAACGCGCCTAAAGCGCACGGCGGCTCATCGCTCGATGCTGGTACGACCATGGACAACCAGATTGTGTTCGACGTATTCAGCACGGCGATACATGCCGCCGAGATGCTGAAAAAAGACACTGATTTTGTGGCGCTTCTGAAGCAGAAGCGGAGCAAACTGCCGCCAATGCACATCGGGCAATATGGTCAGTTACAGGAATGGCTCGACGATGTCGACGACCCTGATGATAAGCACCGGCACGTTTCGCATTTGTATGGCCTGTTTCCGTCTAATCAAATCTCGGCCTACCGCACGCCTGACTTATTCAGTGCCGCCAGAACGACACTAACGCACCGGGGC
>CAXVWN010000057.1:0-14181 GCA_964263725.1 Spirosoma sp. | reverse complement strand
TTCATCAGTAGTTTACAATAGGAGCAACCAACCTATTGTAAACTACTGATGAATTTTTACCAGTGTGCTACCGGCAGATGAGCAGATTGGAGTTCAAGTTCAACATCCTTCGAACTAATTGCCATTTTATTTAAGGAAATGTAAATAGCTTTCACTGCATTCTCGATGCGGTGCCAGCCATCCTCACTACGTAGATCAATGCTAATCATGGTGCGGTCATTTTGCGCCATTATAGTCAGGTAGTTCATGGCGCCAAGTATTACGGCCGAAATGGCCTCTGTATCAGCTCCTTTTACAAACGAGAGTTGACTAACAAGACGCGTCATTTCTTCGTCCTGTGCTTTGGCTGTTGTTTCAGCAATCGAATCATTTTCAATGACACTTGCCTTGAGCACCTCGCGAGCCGCCTTGAATGTTCGGAAATACCTATAGGTTTGAATAACCTGCCGATACCAGATTCTGGCTATATCAGATTCGTGTAGAGGACGAATTTGGTCTAAAACCGCAGGGGTGAAGATTGGGAATAATTTCCCCATTTTTACATAATACTCCAGTAGGCCTTCCATCCCGCCAAAATATCTATAAATCAGAACTTTACTGACATTAGCCTTCTCGGCAACACGGTTTACCCCCACGCCTTCTAAGCCTCGTTCTGCAATAACCTCTTCTAACGCTTCAACAATACGTTGAGTTGTCTTTGACCGGTTACGTCTGATTTTTTCATCTTTCTCCATAATAACTGTATCCATTGTAAATTCATCTATATGTCACCCCCTTTGACTATAACTAATAATGAAAGTCACTTTAGTAAACTTTCATTTACCAATCAATTAATAGTAGCCGAGATGATAGCCCTCATCAAGGTTGTGAACAAAGAAATTAACTACTTATTGAAATTAATCGACCAATTCAACATAAACCCTTGTATTGGCACGGGAAGCACTTTTATGATTTCAAGAAGAGTCCTGACTATAAGTAAACTGTTGCCTTAGTAGCAATTATTAAACGAATATTATAATAAAATTTATGTGGTCCAAATGACATAAATAATAACCAGTTAAATATTAAGTGTATATAAATAAGCCATATGTAATGCCTAAGTTAAAGTTTAGGATTTTTTTTTAAAACAACTCCTCTTCATAAGTTGCTTATCCTACTTAAAGGTTGGTATCAGGAATTCATTATAACGGCAAATGTTAACAGGTGTTCCATGTTTAAAATAATCTATTTTATTTTTATAATCTATTGGTAATGAATATATTATATACGAAGATGCTAATTGATTAAATAAGAGAGTTAAAGAAAGTGATAAGGAGCGTCTTTATCGATTGAACTCAGTGGTATAGTGAGTTTCTAAACGTTAGTATCCATATCTATGTATCATATTTCTCATATTGGTATAATGAGAGGGTTTTGCATCAGTTTACTCTTGCTAATTACCAATTTTGTTGCTGGTCAGTCGTTGACTGAGGCTATTCGAATTAATCAGATAGGTTTCTATCCAAGTGCCTCCAAAGTGGCCGTCGTTGTTGATGATTCTGTCGCGTCGGATAAAAGAAACATTTTCCAACTCGCCACTTCAGATCGAAAACAGGTTGTTTTTACCGGCAAACTCAGTGAATCGAAACAGAATTCGATTTCGGGTAAAACCACCCGTTTAGCCGATTTCTCTGTTTATCAACGGGCGGGCATATACGTATTGGTGATTCCGGGTCTTGGCTATTCATATCCGTTCGAGATTCGACAAAACGTACATAGGGCGGTGGCTATTGGTGCATTGAAAGGCTTTTACTACCAGCGAGCGTCTACTGATTTGCCCGTGCAATACGCCGGTAGGTGGAACCGTATGGCGGGCCATTCCGACATTCGCGTACTGGTTCATCCATCGGGAGCCTCGTCAGATCGTCCGGCGGGCACAATTATTTCATCGCCGAAAGGCTGGTATGACGCCGGTGATTATAATAAATACATTGTTAACTCGGGAATTACAACCGCTACGCTGCTAGCGCTTTACGAAGATTTTCCGACCTATTTCAAGTCATTTGATACAACTATTCCCGAAACGGGTAATGGTATTCCTGATTTATTGGATGAAGTACTCTGGAATCTGCGCTGGATGCTAACCATGCAGGACCCGACCGATGGGGGCGTGTATCATAAACTGACTAATGCGCGTTTCGATGGAATGGTTATGCCAGACAAAGCCGTTCAGGATCGCTACGTTGTACAAAAGAGCATTACAGCAACGCTCGATTTTGCTGCTGTACTGGCTCAGGCTAGTCGGGTTTTTAGACATTATAACCGAGCGTTGCCCGGTCTGGCAGATTCTTGTCAAACGGCAGCCGTGAAAGCGTGGAAATGGGCTCAGCAAAACCCCAACGCAGTTTATAAACAGAATGAAATGAATGTCCAGTTTGACCCGGACATCGTTACGGGTGGTTACGAAGATCGCGATTCGAGCGACGAATGGATATGGGCCGCATCGGAATTGTATGTAACAACGAAAGATGATGCCTACTATACGGCTGTCAAGCTAAAACCTGACGAAAAGACATCTCTGCCTTCCTGGAATCAGGTTCGCTTATTGGGTTACTATACATTAGCCCGATTTTCCGGGGCACTCACGCCGGTGGGCCGGAAAGATAGTGAGTTAGTGAAAGAGCGGCTTGTTGCATTTGCCAATGACTTGATTCAGGGCGCGAATCAGCAGGCTTTTGGCACGGTGATGGGCAAGTCAGCGCGGGATTATATTTGGGGAAGTAGTGCCGTAGCGGCTAATCAGGGTATTGCCCTCATTCAGGCATATCAGCTAACGAAAGAGGCAAAATACCTGCATTTTGCCTTGGGTAATCTCGATTATTTATTGGGGCGTAATGCTACTGGTTACTCGTTTGTAACAGGATTTGGTGATAAGCCGGTCATGCATCCGCACCACCGCCCGTCGGTGGCTGACGGTATTACAGAACCGGTTCCGGGATTATTATCTGGTGGGCCTAACGGGAATGCGCCCAAGCAGGATAAATGCGCTGGCTATACGGCCAAATCGGCCGATGAAATGTTTCTGGATGACTCGTGTTCGTATGCCTCCAATGAGATTGCTATTAATTGGAATGCCCCATTGGTTTACTTAGCTGCCGCTATTGAGGCATTGCAGATAAAGCAAACGGTTGACACCAGTAAGCCAATTAAATGAAAATCTGTGGCTTATCTTACGTGTACAGATATGCCCACCAAATCAGGACACCCTGCAACGGCAATCGTGCCCATCGTAGCCAGGAGGGCAATTTCCGGAATCGACTCGATGTTGCCATATGAACATTAGCCGGAAACACGGCAATCAACATCAGAATGAGCCCCCAAGCCGATATTGACCGGGTGATGGGAAATAACAACCCAATGCCCAGCACTATTTCAGCTACACCGCTCAGCGTTACCATTAAGTTATGCGCCGGAACATAGGGAGGCATAATGGCTAAATAGCCTTTGGGATTGAGGAAGTGATTTATCCCGGCACCGATGTAAAAAACGGCCTGAATATAAAGGCTTAAGTTATTCATGAACAGATAATAGACGGTGCTTGTATAGACTGACTGGATTTGCCCTTATACAATAGTGTTAACTGGCAAGAAATGGTTTTTGATTAATCCTTTGCCAATTTACGCTAGCCAACGGCCAAATTTCTCCAGGTTACTCAATAACGTGCCCAACAAAACCGGCTGTATTATCCAGAATCAGACCGCCCCGACGAAACCCCAATCCGCAGGCTTCGCCCGCGTAGAAAACGCCAGCCTGATATATGTTGCCAGCTGAATCCTGCGGAAATTCAACATATTCCTGATAAATTTTCGGGTAATCGCCGTAGTCTCCGTCCGTAATCTGATGTTCGCTACCATCAGCGTTTAGAATGCGGGTATTGGCGCCTTCCCGACCAAATAACACCTTTTCTACACAAGGTTTATCAACCAATCGCTGCGTATCTGTTTCGAGCAGGAGCGCGTGGTTAGGGTAAAGTTCCCATAAAATCTTTAGAATGTATTTCGACTGAAAAAGCAGCGTGTAGGCTGGATTCAGCACAACGGCCAGCCGCTTGCGAACAATTTCGGTCAGGAGTTGAACCAGCTCGGGTTCGTCTTCGGCGATGGATTCCCAGGGCACCAGCTTGAACCAGAAGTCTAGTTTTTCGAACTCTCCATTTTTTGGATTCTGCCAGAAAATCCCCTCTTCTGCCGAAAAATCGACATTATCGACAAAATCAAACTCAATATCAAAACCAGCCTCGCGGGCCGCTTCGCCCAGTAAAGCCACGTTCGTATCGTCTTCCGGAAAGTCGCGCATAGCCGACAGCAACAACGTAGGTTGTAAATCGGGATTAAGCGCCAGCAATTCCTCAAACTGGCCCGTTAAGGTCTCAAATACAGCGTTGAACTGTTGGCTATCATCGAGACCATTGGCTTTGAGATGGGCATACTGAACAACCGCCGTTTCGGGTAGGCAAGTTGCCGTGTCAGCGTTAAATTCGATGAGTTTTATTGGGCGGCCGTCAACCCCCCCGGCCAGGTCGAATCGGCCGTAAAGATGAATATTGCGGTCGTCATCCCACGATAGAGTAATCAACTCAACAAGACTCTCGGGTATGCCCATTTCAGCAAAACGATTTTCGTCAATAACGTGCTGCCCAGCTGCTACAAACATCTCAAACAACTCGTTGGCCGCTTCATAATAAGCATCAGCTTCGGCAGGTTTTACCGTTACAACCTCATTAGTTAAGTAGGGCAATGTATCCTTGCCTAGCATCCACTCCCAGCCGAGATTGCGAAGTTGAGCGTCGGGTGGCGTGGGTAACGTTTTGAGAGAAATCATAGTAGTCGGCAATTTACAAAAGTAGAATTACGATTCTTGCGAAAACAATTCGTAATTCGTAGCCTGTAAAGCTCGCTTAATCAGATGACTCGAACATACTTATTTTTAACCAGCGTGTTGCTAACTCTGACAGTCGGTCTGGTGCGTGGACAATCGGCCCAAAATAATCAGGCTGTTTCCGTTATTTTCGACACCGACATGGGACCTGACTACGACGATGTTGGCGCTATTGCCATGCTTCACGCATTTGCCGATGAGGGACAAGCCCGAATTCTGGCAACCATTGCCAGTACCAACTATCCCAACGTAACGTCGGTATTGAGTGTGCTGAACACGTATTTTCATCGACCCAACATTCCAATTGGTGTTCCCAAAGGCAAAGCGGTTGGCGATAAAGACACGCAACATTGGTCTGATACGCTGGTAGCGCGTTACCCGCACGCCATTCGCTCCAATACCGATGTGTCCGACGCCATTGCGCTGTACCGCCAGATTTTGGCCAAACAACCAGACCGAAGTGTTACTATTATTACGGTTGGCTTTTTGACCAACCTCGCCAATTTGCTCAATTCCCCGCCCGATCAGTATTCCAAGTTGTCAGGTAAGGCTTTGGTTGAGCAGAAAGTAAAGCATGTGGTAAGTATGGCGGGCAAGTTTCCGAGTGGTCGGGAGTATAATGTGTTCAGAGATAGCTTAGCCTCGAAAATTGTTTTTGCCAACTGGCCAACTCCTATTTTGATGAGTGGGTTTGAAATTGGCGAGCAGATTCATTCGGGCTTGCCAATAACGCAGAATGCGAGTATTCAGCATAGCCCGGTGAAAGATGTCTTTACAATGTCGTTGCCTAAATCAGCCGAAGATAAAAACGGACGAATGAGTTGGGATCAAACCGCTGTACTGGTTGGTGTTAGAGGCTACGAGCCTTATTACACCGTCAAATCTGGTCGATTGACCATGAATCCTGACGGTTCCAACGGATGGGACAGTTCAGGAAAAGGACACCAGTATTTAGTTGTGAAAATGCCTGTGTCAGAGGTTGAAGCCCTGATTAACAAACTTATGCAGCATCAGCCAACGGAAAAATAACTAAGAAATAACCCTTGCTCTCCACTCAAAAACGAGTGATTTTTAGGTAGTATGTGTTGTCTTTTTGTATGACAGATTTAGTAAAAGACGTGCTTCGCAAAGCCGCTATGTTTTGCGCTTATCAGGAACGTACCCAGCAGGAAGTTCGGGATCGGCTGAAGGAATGGAATGTTTTTGGCGATGATGCTGAAGAAGTTATTGCCGAGTTGATTCAGCAGAATTACCTGAATGAAGAGCGATTTGCAAAGGCTTTTGCCGGTGGTAAATTTCGGGTGAAGGGCTGGGGCCGACGCAAAATTAAACAACATCTTCAGCAACGCGGTATTTCGGGCTACAACTTCGAGCAAGCCATGAAGGAGATTGCGCCCGATGACTATCGCAGCACGCTAACGGATTTGCTGGATAAAAAACGCCGAACCATTCGCGATAGTAATCCGCTAATTATCAAGCAAAAACTCGTTCGCTATGCGCTTAGTAAAGGGTATGAATCGGAGTTGATATTCACCGTATTAGGCAACGACTAACGCGGCTGGAAAGCCGCACCCCTTAAATTTAAGCATGGCTTTCCAGCCGCGTTACGCGCTTATGAATCTGCGAAAAATTTCCATTATTCTGATTAATTATAATTCGCACCAGTTTACATACGACTGCGTTGATTCAATTATTGAAAAGACCGCATCGACGGATGGGAAAACCATTGATTACGACATTATAATCGTCGACAATAATTCTTCTCTCAACGATTACGAAGCCCTGAAACCCATTGTCAATCTCCGGCAAACGGGACTACGCCTACAGCTTGTTCGCAGCCGGATTAATCTTGGATTTTCGGGAGGCAATATGCTCGGCGTTCAATTCGCGGATCCAAACACGGACTACTATTACTTTCTTAATAATGACTGTGTGTTGCGGACGGATGTGTGCAGCCAGTTAGCCGCGTTCATGGACGCCACACCCGATGCGGGCCTGTGCGGTGCGCAGATGTTTGCGGGTGATGGCTCACGGCAGATAACCTTTGGCTACTTACCCACGCTCGGCAGCAAAATTCTCGGTCATGGATTTGTGCGAATGCTCAATCCTGCTTTATATCCCAACGTTCGCCAGATTTATACCGAGCCGGTACGGGTGCCCTTTGTGATGGGCAGCACGTTGTTTGTACGGGCGTCCGCTTTTAATTTGATTGGCGGATTCGATGTAGCCCATTTTCTGTACGTCGAAGAAGAGGACTTAGCCAAGCGATTGTTGTTAAACGGATTCCATTCTTACCTGGTGCCACAGGCTGAGTATGTGCACTTTACCGGCCAAAGCACGGTCCGAAATTATGACATAGAGAAAGAATACTACATTTCGCTGTTTCATTATTTTCGAAAATACCATTACTGGATCGAGCGGGTATTGTTTCGAGCGTATTACTTTATCAAGAACGGACGCAAAGTTCGTCGGAACCCAATCTACGGTCGGCTGGCATGGTTTATAGGACGTGGCAGCCCCATGCGCGAAAGTTTACGGTATCGGCAAACAATTGGCCTGTGAAAATAAGCACCATTCAGGTTAGATAAATAGATAGAAATACGGACTGTTTTATCATTAAAACACGCAGTCATAGTATTTTTTTTAGCTAATTTTGTAGTTCGCCAAGTTGCTTCATAGGTTCAAATTTATCCAAGATGTTTAACTACTTAAAAGAGTCGTTTGCCCGGAAAAAAGCAAGACGCGTTACTGCTAAATATCCGTATGAGGTAGATTCATTTCAATTGGCTCAGGAAGGAAAGGTTAACTTCGCTAATTGGAAAAACCCGTTGATTCCATCCAAAACCATTACGCAGTCGGAAATTAATTTCTATCGACGGTTTGCTACGCCCGGCAGTTTCAGCATCGATGTAGGCGCTAATATTGGCGATACAACGGTGCCAATGGGCATAGCGGTTGGCAAAGACGGGCTAACGCTTGGGTTTGAACCGAATCCTATGACGTATGAAATTCTGGATGCTAATGCTCAGTTGAATAAATCCATTACCAATATAGTGCCGTTGGCCTATGCTGTGACGGAAGAAGAAGGCGAATTTTTTTACTCATCATCCGAAGCTTCATTCGGAAACGGTGGCGTATCGGCCAGCGTCAGCGAAGCGAATCAGCATGGAAAATTTAAACTGTCCGAAAAGGTTAAAGGCATTAATCTGAACAGGTATCTGAACGAATATTATAAAGCCTATCTGCCCAAATTATCACTCATAAAAATAGATGTTGAGGGGCATGATAAAGACGTGTTAAGGTCAATCTCTACGTTAATAGACCAGTACAAACCAACACTTATTGCCGAGTGCTTTAGCGAAGCCACGCTGGACGAGCGAATGGAGTTATATCAGATTGTGGCCGATCACAACTACACGCTTTATTATTTCGGCGATTTTGATGAACGTACAGAAATCGTCCAGCTAACGCCATCAGATATGAACCGCTGGAAAAACTTCAATTTTTACGCATTACCCAATCCCACCGTTTGAAAATTCGAGTAATTCCGGTAGTGGGATTAGCCTTATCGTTGTGGGAAAAACCGCTTACCGACTCAACCCAAAATACTCGTAGAAATAGTCTGCTGGTTTCAAATTGAGCCACTGCTTCCGGTTCTGAACCAATTCGTCGTAGGTAAGGTCTTCAATTTGTGAGGTTTTGAAAGCAAGCGTTGATTCTGGTTTTTTCCTGGTAATAATGCCTAAGCCCTGGTCAAAATCGAGTACAAATACATTTAAATCGGGGCGTTGGCTGCGTAAGTGAATAATAGTTCGCCAGACATCGCCGTTCCATTCGCCAACTTCCCAGTCCTCAAAACGTCCGGCAGCCCCGGCTGTTTGGGGATTGCAGTCGTGCATAATAATGACACCGTCGTCATCCATGTAGTTAAGCGCATTTTCGACATCGCGAAGGGCAAATTGATATTCATGCATGCCGTCTACAAGGGCTAATTGTATTTTTTTTGCGGAGAAGACCCGTTGGGCATCCTGTGCAAAAAAATCATCGCTGGTTTTCTCGAAATATTGATTGTTAAGATTATAGGGGTTAATAATCGCTTTTCCGAACCGGCGACTAGCATCGAAAATGAACTTCGGATCAACGGCAATCTTGAATGTGCTTTTAATGCGAAAGAAAATATGCCCGTTCTCGACCCCGATTTCGAGATAATTCTTCAGGTTTTTCTGGCGCATCAGTGCCTGGATAACATCTAGTCGATTCATTCGGGAGGTTGGATACTATCCGATTTGGACGGACAATGAATCAAAAATAGAAAAGTCCCGGCATGGATTGCAGCCATGCCGGGACTTTTCTTCAAAAAGCGATTTCTGTGTTCTTAAAAATCAGCGTCGAAAGTCATTCCTTTCGGTTCTTCCGCTATCACTGCGGGCGTTGGGTTTTCGGAATCATGCGGCTGAGAAGCGGCTGCTTTCATCGCCTTAAACTTCGACATCACTTCGCCACGCTGGTATTCGCCAACTCGCTTCTCGAAGAAATTGGTTTTTCCCTGCAACGAAATCATGTCCATAAAATCGAATGGATTCGTTACATCATACAGTTTACGCAGACCGAGCGTTACCAGCAGGTGATCGGCCACAAAAGCAATGTACTGCTTCATTAACTCGGCGTTCATGCCAATCAACGACACCGGCAGGGCATCGGCCACGAATTCCTGCTCAATTTCGACCGCGTTCCGAATAATGTCATAAATCTCCGACTCCGGCATTTTATTGACAATATGGTCGGTATAAAGCATACAGGCAAAGTCGCGATGAAGGCCCTCGTCGCGGGAGATGAGTTCATTTGAGAACGTCAATCCCGGCATTAATCCTCGTTTTTTGAGCCAGTAAATGGAGCAGAACGAACCCGAAAAGAAAATTCCCTCGACAACGGCAAAGGCAATAAGTCGCTCGGCAAACGTACCGTTATCAATCCATCGTAGTGCCCATTCCGCTTTTTTCTGAACACACGGAATTGTATCAATGGCATTCAGCAGGCGATCTTTTTCCGTAGGATCTTTGATATAGGTATCAATCAGCAACGAATAGGTTTCAGAGTGGATATTCTCCATCATGATCTGAAAGCCATAAAAACATTTAGCCTCCGCGTATTGCACTTCCGACAGGAAATTGACGGCAAGGTTCTCATTTACAATTCCATCCGATGCGGCAAAGAACGCCAGCACGTGCGAGATAAAGTGCCGTTCGCCATCGTTGAGGCTGTTCCAATCCCGCATATCCTGACCGAGGTCAATTTCTTCGGCTGTCCAGAACGATGCTTCGTGAGTTTTGTAGTACTCCCAAATGTCCCAGTGCTTGATTGGAAACAGCACAAAGCGGCCTTTGTCTTCTTCTAAGATCGGTTCAATAACGTCATTCTGTACCATATTGTCAGGTGTGCGGTTTTATGCGTAAAAGCCCGTCCGTCTGACTGGGCTATGATATAACTACGTACTAAATTCAGATTAACAAAATTAACCGTTCTGCCCGCTTCTGCAAGTCTGCTTGGCAATATAACTGGCATTAGACAAATGACCGGGCGGTGTAAGTGACACCAAGCCAGACAGTTATATTTTTGCCGACTAACGAAGTTCTTGAAATAGTTCAGTTGGTGGGGAAAGATGAGTTTTGAAAAGTTACCTACAGGAAACGGCGATTAAACGTTCATGATTCAAAGCAGTTCAACCTGTACTCTAAAAACTCTTTCTTTGGCTGATACGTCTTTGGCACTCGAATGGTTTGGCTTTCAAATCGCCCAAAAAATTCACCGTAAAAATCTTTGGATGATTCATCCTTCAGGCGCTTAGAGATCAGAATTTTGTAATCAGTATCTATGCAAATTAATCCCTTTTCATAAGCCCGGTCATATAGATGAGATAGGCAAAGGCCATTTTCGGGATTGAGCCGTTCAGACTCATTTTCAGACCAAGGGACTATATGACCGGCAACCAGCAACTCGGGCAAATTTATACCTGAAATAGCGCACCGGCTTTCGTAGGTCTTCAAAATCATTTGCCGGAAAACGTTTTGATTCACCCGCACTTTTACAGCTCGAATTTTCGTCTCACCTTTCAACTCTTTAAGGTCGAACTCAATGTCGGGATAGGTTTCTTCAATCGTTTTGTGCTGGTATTCAGCCAGAATACGCTCACTGTCAAAAACTAATTCTTCCTGATTATTAATAAACTCGTCCCAA
Organism: Spirosoma sp.; assembly: GCA_964263725.1. Classification (GTDB taxonomy): domain Bacteria; phylum Bacteroidota; class Bacteroidia; order Cytophagales; family Spirosomataceae; genus Spirosoma. Next base: position 3,030 of record CAXVWN010000057.1, on the reverse strand, counting down.
ATGGGTTTAACTTGATTATAGCCTCCGCTCATTCCCTTTACACCTCGTTGATGGTGATACGGGTCAACACTGGCAAAATTAGCTAGCCGCATCGCTACTGAATCAGGTGTGCGACGACCTAAAATAGAGGCTAATCTTTTCACCTCCTCATTTCCTTTGTGCATTTTGCCAAAGGGTAGTTTCAAGTAAAGATTGAACGCTAGAACCAGTTCTTCTCGTGTCCAGTTAGGAGAGGTTGCCATGCCCGAAAATAGCAGTTTTGCCGCTGGGCAACACTATAAAACGCCGTTTGTCTCAAAACCATCGTTTCACTCCGCCGTGTCGCGAACATGTCCCGCGGTACGCCTTGACGTTGCACATTTTGTAGAGACGCGATCGCACCGGCGACCCGGCCCTCGCGTCTCCTGACCGGATGGTTTTCATTGATGATTGGTTATCTATGATTCAATTAATTGCTGACGCGTATGAGACGCGAAGGCCGGGTCGCCGGTGCGATCACGTCTCTACATGTATAATCCCTCGTTGTTTTCGGAATCCTGTTCCCATTGGTTAGGGTTGTTTTCAATGTATTGGCGAATGCGATTTAATTCATTGTCGTTGCGGATAACACGATCATGATAGCGAGTTTGCCAGCAAAAGGGAACTTTATTAGTCGTAGCATAGGCTGTTACACCCGATTTGAAACCTCGTAAAGTCGATCCCAAGTTTTCTTGTTGCGGTCCGAAGGTGTTGGGTTGCCAGTTATTGTAATCAGGCTTATTAATGAAAAGAATACCGTGAAGGTGATTAGGCATCAGCTGGAAGGCATCTAGCTGAACAAAAGGCGAAAATTCAGGAATGGATAACCAACCATCAATGGCCCGTTGACCGATAATAGTAGGCTGAATAACAGGTTCGTCATTGACGGTCACAATGTCACCGAAGTAGCAATCCTTGTTTTTCGTACAAATAGTAATGAAATACGCTCCATTTGACCCGTAATCATAACCCGATAGCCGTGCCGGTTCGATCCGATATTTACCTTGAAATTTGGTTTCGTTCATGGTTCTTGTAGAGACGCAATCCCTTGCGTCTCACACGCGTCAGCAATTGGGTGACTAATGAAAATTAATCACCTATCAGACGTAGGTGAATGTATTTGGTCATATAGAAAGAAAAACCACCCGGTCAGGAGACGCGAGGGGTCACGTCTCTACATTTCCCGGAAACTACCCCCGCCCGTTTTACGTTGTTCTTTAGAATAAGCCAAGCCAACGTGACAGAAGAAAAAGCAACCGAGCGTCAGCCCGGTCTTACTGATATTGACCTGACGGGATACGACCAGATTGAAGTTCTCGGCGCCCGCGAACACAACCTCAAAAATATTGACGTTACCATTCCCCGCAACAAGCTGGTCGTTGTGACGGGTATCAGCGGAAGCGGCAAATCGTCGTTGGCGTTCGATACAATTTACGCCGAAGGTCAACGGCGATACATGGAAAGTTTTTCGGCTTATGCCCGCTCGTTTATTGGCGATATGGAGCGGCCCGATGTTGACAAGATTAACGGGCTGAGTCCGGTAATTTCCATCGAGCAGAAAACAACGTCCAAAAATCCTCGCTCCACGGTTGGAACCACCACCGAGATTTACGATTTTCTGCGATTGCTTTATGCTCGTGCGGGTGAAGCGTTTTCGTATCTGACGGGTCGGAAAATGGAACGCCAGTCGCAGGATCAGATTATTGATATGATTCTGGACCAGTACGCCGGTCAGAAACTGACCCTATTGGCACCCATTATCAGAAGTCGGAAAGGACATTACCGCGAACTGTTCGTGCAGATTGCCAAGACTGGTTACACTAAAGTTAGGGTAGATGGTGTCGTGCAGGATATTGCGCCGAAGATGCAGCTGGACCGTTACAAAATCCACGACATCGAAATCGTTATCGACCGGCTCGTACCAAAGGCCGAAGACCGGTATCGGTTGAGTCAGTCGATACAAACGGCGCTCAAGCAAGGCAAAGGCGCCATGCAGATGCTTGACGGCGCTGGGCTGTTAGTGTATTTTTCTCAAAATCTGATGGACCCGGAATCGGGAATCAGCTACGACGAGCCGTCCCCTAACTCGTTTTCGTTCAATTCTCCCTACGGCGCTTGTCCGGTTTGCAACGGATTGGGTGTGGTCGAGGAGATTACCGAAGAATCAGTTATTCCCGATAAGTCGTTGAGTATCAGTCGGGGAGCTATCGCGCCCTTAGGTGAATATCGGGAATTGTGGATTTTTAAGGAAATCGAAACGATTCTGAAAAAATACAAACTCAACCTAACCACACCCGTCGCTAAATTTCCTGACGATCTGCTTCATGCGCTCATGTACGGCACAGAAGAAGACGTTGATGGTCGGGAGGGCGCGGCACCGTCGCCACAGCCATCGAAAAAGAACGTAACGGAGGATTATTATAGCTTCAAATTTGAAGGCATTGTTAACTTTCTGAAGCGTCAGCAGGAAAACAGCACTGACAAAATACAGGATTGGTTGAAAGACTTTATGGTTGTCAAAACCTGTCCTGAATGCGAAGGGGCGAGGCTGAAAAAGGAATCGCTCTATTTTAAAATTGACCAAAAGAATATTTCGGAACTAGCCCGAATGGACATTTCGGAACTGGTCATTTGGTTTACGGAAGTAGAAAGCCGCCTGACGGATCGGCAGAATATCATTGCCAAGGAAATCCTGAAAGAAATCCGGAAGCGCATCGGCTTCCTGCTCGATATTGGCCTCGATTACCTGACACTTGACCGCCCTTTGCGAACCTTGTCGGGGGGAGAAGCGCAGCGTATTCGGCTAGCCACGCAAATCGGGACGCAATTGGTGGGCGTGCTCTACATTATGGATGAGCCGAGCATTGGCCTTCACCAGCGCGACAACGTTAAACTCATAGATTCGCTGAAGAATCTACGCGATTTAGGGAATACCGTTCTCGTCGTTGAGCATGATAAAGACATGATGCTCGAATCAGACTATATACTCGACATTGGCCCCGGCGCGGGACG
>CAXVWN010000056.1:0-16967 GCA_964263725.1 Spirosoma sp. | reverse complement strand
TAATTGGTTTCGCCAAGTGACTGCCCAACATGGGCAGAGAAATGAGCCAGATCGGTAAAGGTGTTCATAAGGGCGCTCTACGTGTGATGTATAAGAGTTGGCAATGGCGATTGTTTATCGCGTTGCCCGTCTAATTTTGTCGATATGACCACTACCGCTACTGTCCACGAATTTGCGTTCGCCAATAGTCATATTTCTTATCAAAAATTTGGCAACGGTCCGGCTATATTACTGGCATTTCATGGCTTTGGGCAGACGAATCAGGTATTTACCTCTTTAGAAAATACACTTGGCGATCAATTTACCATTTTTGCCATTGATTTATTTTTTCATGGCAACAGCCAATACACAGGAAACCAGTTGCTTACAAAAGATATCTGGCAGCAATTAATTGATCAATTTTTATGGGCGCAGTCCATCGAGCGGTTCTCCCTTATGGGCTTCAGTCTCGGCGGACGATTTGCGTTGGCAACCGCCGAAGCCTTCGCCAATCGACTCGACCAACTTCTGTTAATTGCTCCTGATGGCATTACCCGCAATAACTGGTATCGGCTGGCAACGGGCTCTAAAGTAGGACGCACCCTATTCCGGTACGTAATGCGCCACTTGTCAATGCTAACCACGTTTGGTCACGCACTAACGAGATTTGGGGTATTGAATCGAACGGCTATGCGTTTTGCCGAAATTTCTCTGGCTACACCGGAACAACGCACGCTGGTTTATCAAAGCTGGACCCAATTCCGGCTTATTTACACAAACTTGAATTCCCTAGCTAAAACGTTAAATGATCATGCAGTACGGGTTCGTTTTTTCACGGGAGCATTCGATCGCATTGTGCCGGGTTCGTACATTCTTCCCCTAACAAAACGGCTTCGCCACTACGAATTAACCGTTTTGAAAACGGGACACAATCACCTGATTGAGCTGGTAGCCGAGAAATTAACCTGACTCGGAGTCTACGACCGGCTTTTCCGGTCTGCACTATTAAGCGACCGTTGGATGACCTGCCAAAGTCCGGCAATCGAGACAACGATTAAGCCAATGATAACGATTTGTGCCCAGGAACTTTGATTCGGATTCTCTAGCAATGCCTTAATTTCCCGGGCTTCGTGGCCAGACCAAATCGCCAGCAACGTACGGGGCGTCATCCCTAAAAAGCCGCCCAGCAAAATATTTTTGAGCTTTGCCCCCGACAGCGCGAATAACAAATTGGTCAGGCCAAAGGGCAGAATAGGCGACAGCTTGGCGAAGAAAATAACTTCTAACTCGTTGTTCAAAATGCGATCCAGTACTGATTGTGCTTTCGGATTACGACGAAGGAACGCTAAGAATCGGTCATGATCGAGCCAGTGAACCAGTAGATTAATAAATAGAATGCCGCCAAAATTGATCACAAAAAGTGGTAATACAGCCTGCCATCCCAGAAAATAGCCAAAAATTAGAGCTAACATCGTGGGGGGCGTTAGCCCGGCCGAAGCAATCGCACAAGCAACCGTAATGCCTGCCCACTGCCATGCCGTAAACTCCGCAATGGCGGCTTCATGAACGACAGCATAGTACGTCAGGAGCGAGGTAAACGCAATTGGGGTCACGGATAAGACAACACCCGCAATGGCCGGACCAGTAAGTGTTTTAGGAATAGCTAACTTCACAGTATATCAAACGGGGAAATGGGGGCTGTAGTTTTAGTTGGGCAGTGTATCTCCTACTCCACGTTACATTCTTCTTATATTTGACCATGAAATTCGGAACGAAAGCTATCCATGCCGGTATTGAGCCGGACCCCACAACGGGCGCAATTATGACGCCCATTTATCAAACATCGACCTACGTTCAGGAGTCGCCGGGCAAGCATAAAGGGTACGAATATGCCCGAACGCAAAACCCAACCCGAACTGTATTACAAAATAATCTGGCTGCTCTTGAAAACGGGAAACACGGCATTTGTTACTCATCAGGCTTAGGTGCAACAGACGCAATTCTGAAACTGTTCAAGCCGGGCGATGAGATTATTGCCAGTAATGACCTTTACGGCGGCACCTATCGGCTTATGGTACGCGTATTTCAGGAGTTCGGTCTCAAATTCAAATTTGTTGGGTTAGAAAACCCGGACAACCTGAAAGCAGCCATCACGCCAGCCACGAAAATGGTCTGGATTGAAACGCCAACAAACCCATTATTGCGGCTGGTGGACATTGAGGCTGTGGCGGCCATTACGAAACCCCACAACATTCAACTTGTAGTGGACAACACATTTGCATCGCCCTACCTGCAAAATCCGCTCGATTTAGGGGCTGATATTGTGATGCATTCGGTTACAAAATACCTTGGAGGTCACTCCGATACGGTTATGGGCGCTATTATTCTGAATGACGACGAAACCGCCCAGCGGCTGGCTTTCATCCAGAATGCCTGCGGAGCCGTACCCGGACCACAGGACTGTTTTCTGGTATTGCGCGGCATTAAAACCCTACACGTCAGGATGCAGCGCCACTGCGAAAACGCCATGAAAGTTGCCCAGTATTTGCAACAACACCCAAAAGTAAGTCAGGTTTACTATCCGGGTTTGGCCTCTCATCCCGCTCATGAGTTAGCAAAACGGCAAATGCGCGACTTTGGCGGAATGCTTTCTTTCGAGCTAAAAGGCGACTCGATGCCCGAAGCCATTAAATTAATGGAAAGCTTCCAGGTGTTCTCGCTGGCCGAATCGTTGGGGGGCGTTGAGTCGCTTTGCACACATCCCGCCAGCATGACGCACGCCAGCATTCCGAAAGAAGCGCGACACAGGAATGGCCTTAAAGATACCCTCATCCGGCTCAGTGTCGGTATTGAAGACGTTGACGATTTAATTCAGGATCTGGCTCAGGCGATTGGGTAAATAAGGTAGAACCTGTTCAAACTTTTCTTCCGATGGCAAATTTATCATTCCGACGCAGGAGGAACCTTTGGCAGGAGCGAAATACGCTAGCTACCGAAGATGCTTCCTGCGTCAGCATGACAAAAAGTGCGCGATTCTGAGGCTAAAATAAAATGCTAAAACCGCACTCTGATACCCGCCAGAAAATTCCGGCCTGCCTGCGGGTAATACCCATTGTCAGCCGTTACTTTCCCCTCCGAAATATAGGCGTAGGTATAGCCATTCGATTCGTATAGTTCGTTGAAAACGTTGTTAAATAACACTGTGAAGGCGATTTCCTTAGCGAACCGGGGCTTGATACTGTAAATCAGTCGGATATCATTTGTGAAATAGGAATTCAGTTTGCGGCTTTCGTTCGACGTATTGTCCATGTATTGTTTTCCTACGTATTTCGAAAGCAGCCCTAATTCAAGTCCTTTGGCGGGCGTAAATAACAACTGAGATCCAGCAATCACATTGGGCGAAAACGAGATATCCGTCTGGCTGTATTGACGACTTTCCTGTTGGCCGTTATCGAAGTTATCCAGATACTCCGTAAAATTTTTGACCTTGTTCTGGCTGAACGTAGCATTCACATTCCAGCGAAGTTGTTTTGCCAATCGTGCACCCAATTCAAGTTCCAGACCAGCGCGGTAACTCACCGGAACGTTCACCCGGTTGGCCGCCCCGACATCGTTTAATTTACCCGAAAGCACCAGCTGATTCTGGTAGTTCATATAATAAGCATTCGCGGTAAAGGCCAGATTCTCCGTCTGAACCTTATAGCCCGCTTCGTAATCAATCAATTTCTCGGCTTTGGGGCGGCTTTCGGGCGTCGATTGCGTGTAATCATTTCGGTTCGGTTCCCGCTGGCCCACTCCTACCGATGCATAAACTGTGCTGCGGTCATTAATTGTGTATGTCAGGCCAGCTTTGGGGTTGAAAAACGTCAGCTTTGCATTCTGCTGTACATTCTGCAACTGGCTGTTATAGCCCAGAAATGAATAGTCAACCGTGCGAATTTGCGCATCAACAAAGGCGTTAAGTTTTGGCGTAAATTGATAGAACGCCTTGGCATACAGGTTAAAATCTCGCTTGGTTGCATTGTCCTCATAGTACCGGTCGCGGATATTGGTATTCCCCGAAACACGTTCCCAGATAATTTCACCGTAGTGAGCACCCTCATATTGATTCCAGCCTCCGCCAATATTCGCCGTCAACTTACCGAAGCTGTTGTAATCGAACGAGAAAACACCACCATAAAAATCATTGTCCAGCCAAAGTCGCCGAATTAAATCGGTCCGCTGGATGGTCGAATCGCCAATAACAACATTTGGGAGACCATATTTACTGTAGGCATCCTGCGGTTTGAACTCTTCATAATAGCCTTTGCCTTTTGTGTAAAAGAACGACAGATTAGCCCGCCAGTTTTTGCTCAATTCATGTGAGCTAATCAACTGATAATTATCCTGTTGGTAATTATCTGTTTGATTGTCGTACGTAAACGAATTGTAGGTTCGGTTGGTCTTTAGCAACTCTTCCGGCACGCCATTCCAAGCCTGATAGGTTTGTTCCTGACCCGAAAAAACATTCAGCCTGAAGAAACTCTTTTTGGTGTAGTATCCGCCGGAGATATAAAACGATTTCAGGTCTGAAAAAGCCCGGTCAACATAGCCATCAGAGTGAATTTTCGACAGACGGGCGTCTAATACGAAGTGATTATTCAACAGGCCCGTCCCGACCAGCACATTCACTTTTCGCGTTCCAAACGAACCGCCCGACAGGTTTACTTCGGCGTATGGTTTCTCTTCCAGCTTGTTGGTCTGAATATTGACCGATGCACCAAACGCCCCGGCGCCATTGGTCGATGTGCCTACACCGCGTTGAATTTGAACGGTACTGACCGACGAAGCAAAATCGGGCATATTCACAAAAAACGTCCCCTGCGATTCGGCATCGTTGTAGGGAATACCATTGAGCGTTACGTTTACCCTCGTTGCATCGGACCCGCGAATGCGAATGCCCGTGTACCCCACGCCCGCACCGGCATCGGACGTGGTTACGATAGACGGAGTAAAATTGAGCAGTTGCGGTATATCCTGCCCTAAGTTCAATTTGTTCAAATCCCGACGGGTAACATCAGTGTAAGCAATCGCCGATTTTTGGTTGGCGCGCGTCGCACTCACGATAACTTCGTCTACCGCTACCGCTGTTTTAGATAATTTTATGGAAAGCGTAGCGTTTTGAGATGGATCAATCGTTTGTCGCTGAGTTTCATAACCCAGCATCGACACCTCTATGGATACAGAAATTGGTTTGAGGTTGGTTAGTCGAAAGGATCCGGCAGCATCCGTAAAGGTGCCTTTGTAGGTACCTTCAAGCACAACAGCTGCGCCGGGCAATGTGCCACCGTCAGCGTCGCTGACCGTTCCAGAAAGGGTGAGTTGTGCCCAAGCGGGCAGACTTGATAGCCAAAATAAGGCTACTAATAAAACAAGATAAGTCGTCGTTTTTTTCATGATGAAAAAAGTGACGATAGGCATGGGGCCGAACCTACCTTTTGTTAGGTATGATTGTTGCAACTATTCACAGACACAATCTGTAAATTCATTTCCCTTCGCGGCATTACCCGCGCAGGTTCAATGGGTATAATCTCAGCCCGTTAGGTTAGGGCACCCCTTAGAAGATTAGCGGGAGCAAAGTTAACTCAATTTTAACAAAACAAGAGTTTAACATCAGTCGTTTTTGTACTGAACCAGTTTATTAATGTATGAGTGAGTTTGATTTAGTTGTGCTACAGGAAGATATAGCCGACTGTCGCTTGAAAAAAGGTGATGTTGGCACGATTTTAACTGTCTATAGTGAAGGCAAAGCATTTGAGGTGGAATTTGTTACGCTAACCGGCGAAGCAGTAGCCATCGAGACGCTTTTATCGCATCAAATCAGGCCTGTCCGCTCGTCTGAAGTGCTGGCTGTACGCGATATAGCTTTACAAGAAGTAAATGAATCGTAAAGTTTTGAGGTTTACCCTTTTCCGCAATGGTAAATATTCCTAATTTTGCAATCCAAATTGCAAAAGCATGAGCAAAAAGAATCCCGGCTTGGACTTTTTAGAAGACCCAGACGCATTAGAAGGAAGATTAGAAGATGTTGGTGACTATTTCCAACAGAACAGAAATATTGTGCTAGGCATCCTTGGCGGCATTGTCCTGCTGGTTGCCGGTTTCTTTGGCTATCGTTATTACGTCAGCACTCAGGACGAAACAGCACAAGTCGAACTGTTCCCATCAGTTTATCAACTGGAAGCGGACTCGCTAAAAAAAGCCCTCAACGGCAATGGCAAAAGCCCCGGCTTGTTGTCTGTGGCTGATAATTACGGCTCAACCCCAGGCGGTAATCTGGCATCATTTTATGCTGGACTTGGTTTGCTGAAAGAAGGCAAATACGATGAAGCTATTGAGCACCTGAAGAATTTCAGTTCGTCGGATCTGCTGGTGCAGGCCCGTGCTTACGCGCTCACCGGCGATGCCTACATGGAGAAGAAAAGTTTTGATGAAGCCGCCGATTATTATCGAAAAGCTGCTGATTACAAAGCAAATAAGTACTTCACACCTGGCTATCTGTTGAAATTAGCGATTGCTTATGAGCAAGCGAAACAGAACGATAAAGCCATTGACGCTTACAACGAAATTATTGAGAAGTACGGCCAATCGGCTGAAGCTGCTAGTGCGAAGAAGTACAAATCCGTACTTGAAGCAATGGTCGGCGAGTCATAAGCGTACTTGAATAAATCAATACAGCAAAGGACAAAGCCGACGTGGTTTTGTCCTTTTTTTGTTTTTGTCATGCTGACGAAGCCGGGCCGCCGGAGCGGAAGCATCTTCGTTAAGAGCAATTAAAAGTAGCTGTTAGTAGAAATCTATAAGACGAAGATGCTTCCGCTCCGGCGGCCCGGCTTCGTCAGCATAACAAAAAAGCAAATGGCATCAGACTTAAAAAACCTCAGCGTCTTTTCAACAGACGAGTTACCTGACATTAGTGATCGACGGTTTGGGATTCTGGTTTCCGAATGGAACACAGAAGTGACCGAAGCTTTATTCGATGGCGCTTATCAAACGCTGCTTCAGCACGGTGCAAAGTCCGAAAATATCATTCGAGGCAACGTGCCGGGTAGTTATGAATTAAGTTTGGCCTCGCTCTGGTTCGCCCAACGCGATGACATCGACGCCGTTGTTGCGCTCGGTTGCGTCATTCAGGGTGAAACCAAGCATAACGATTATATCAATCATGCGGTGGCGCAGGGCTTAACCAACGTTAGCCTGAAAACGGGCAAACCCGTTATTTTTGGTGTCCTGACACCCAACGACCAACAGCAAGCTATTGACCGGGCCGGTGGTAAACATGGCAATAAAGGCGACGAAGCAGCCATTACAGCCATAAAAATGCTAGGCTTACAACAACAGGTTTACAGTAAATTTTAACGAACGGGTGAAAGTAAATGAATAATGGACGATGAATAATCTGTCCAGTGTTCATTTACTTTCACTCAATCGCTCATTCACTAATTCCCTCATTAAAATGCACGTCTGGAAATTTGGCGGCACATCGGTCGGAAAACCCGAGCGTATGCACTCCATCCGTACCCTGATCACCAGCGACGATACCCGCAAAATCGTCGTTCTGTCGGCTTTGTCTGGCACCACCAACGCTCTGTTAGCCATCGGCGAATCGCTAAAAGCGAACAACGATGCCGAGGCTACCAGTAAAATTGATGCCCTGAAAGCGCATTATGACGACTTTCTCAGTGAACTCTACAAGACAGCCGACGGTAAGGCCGCCGGTCAGTTACTCGTGGATAGTGAGTTTTCGTTTATCCGGTCGCTAACCAACATCAAGCCGTTTACGCTTAAACAGGAAAAAGAGCTGGTTGCCGAAGGTGAATTATTGAGTACGCAAATTTTCCAGACGTATCTGGCCGAGGAAGGCGTACCTTCAGCCTTGTTACCAGCGCTGGAATTTATGCGAATCGACGCTGACAATGAGCCGGAGATTCACTTTACAGAAGACAAACTGGCAGAGCTATTATCGCAACACGATGACAAGCAGATCATTGTTACACAGGGCTTTATTTGCAGAAATCCGCGCGGTGAAGTAGATAATTTAAAGCGGGGTGGTTCAGATTACACAGCTTCGCTCATTGGTGGCGCTATCCGGGCGGAGGAAATCCAGATTTGGACGGACATCGACGGGATGCACAACAATGACCCACGTATTGTTAAGAATACCTTCCCGGTACGCGAACTAACCTTCGATGAAGCGGCTGAATTAGCTTACTTCGGAGCAAAAATTCTGCATCCATCCACTATAACACCCGCGCGGATGTTTGGTGTACCCGTGCGGTTGAAAAACACAATGGACCCCAGCGCGCCCGGTACGCTCATTGCCGATCGCACCTCAAGTGAAGTGTTCAAAGCCATTGCGGCCAAAGACGGTATCACAGCCCTGTATATTCACTCCACCCGGATGCTGAACGCGTACGGCTTTTTACGACGTATTTTCGAGATTTTCGAAAAGTACAAAACGCCGGTCGATATGCTGGCAACCTCCGAAGTATCGGTATCGGTTACGATTGATAATGTAGACCGGCTTCAGGAGATTACGGATGAATTAAACACATTCTGTACCCTTGAAGAACCGGATCACGACCAGACAATTATATGTATTGTTGGCAACTTCAGTGCTGATAATGAAGGCGTTGCCGTACGGGTTTTCAATGCGATGAGTAACATCCCGATTCGGATGATTTCGTATGGCGGCACAGAAAGTAATTTGTCTTTACTCGTTCACGGTCGCTACAAAGCCGAAGCCCTAAATGCATTAAACGACGGGCTGTTTGCAGTATAAATTTTTCAACTCTGGCATAGTTACAAGCTGTGAGAGAGCCAAATGCACGATAATTAACGAACGCTAGAATGCTTCAACTCAATTTTATCCGCGAAAATAAAGACACCACGCTGGCGGGCCTTCGCAAGAAACATTTCGCCAACGCCGAGACGGTGGTTGACCAAGTACTTGTGCTTGACCAGCAACGACGTGATACCCAACGCGAACTCGACAACGTGCTATCTCAATCGAATGCAAAAGCGGGTCAAATTGGGGCATTGATGAAGGCCGGAGACAAAGCTGCTGCCGAAACGGCAAAAGTCGAAACCGCCGATTTGAAATCTCGCTCGAAAGATCTGGCTGACACACTCCGCCAAGTGGAAGCTGATTTGCAGGCAGTTATGGTTACCATTCCTAACCTGCCTCACAGCAGCGTTCCCGAAGGTCGTAGTGCAGATGACAATGAGGTTACTCTCGAACATGGGGAGAAGCCCACGCTGTACGACAAGGCCCAACCACACTGGGAGCTGATCAGGAAATACGATATTATCGACTTCGAGTTGGGTGTCAAGATTGCGGGGGCGGGTTTTCCGGTATACAAGGGCAAAGGTGCCCGGATTCAGCGGGCGATGATTAACTTCTTCCTCGACGAAGCCACGAAAGCTGGTTATATGGAAGTCCAGCCTCCTATTGTCGTAAATGAAGATTCGGGCTTTGCTACGGGTCAACTGCCTGATAAAGAAGGGCAGATGTATTATATCAACGAAGAAAAGCTCTATCTGATTCCAACTGCCGAAGTGCCCATCACGAATATGTACCGTGATGTCATTTTGCCTGAAAATCAGTTGCCGGTTAAAAATGTTGGCTACACACCTTGCTTTCGGCGTGAAGCGGGTTCATGGGGCGCCCACGTTCGGGGATTGAATCGCCTACACCAGTTCGATAAGGTTGAACTTGTCCGCATTGAAAAGCCTGAAAATTCATACGCGGCTCTTGAAGAGATGAGCCTGCACGTTCAGAGTTTGCTTCAAAAACTGGAGCTTCCTTACCGTGTTTTGCGGCTTTGCGGGGGCGACATGGGCTTTACGTCGGCGCTAACTTATGACATGGAGGTTTGGTCGGCGGCACAGCAACGTTGGCTGGAAGTTAGCTCTGTATCAAACTTTGAAACCTATCAGGCCAACCGGCTTAAGTTGCGGTCAAAAATTGAGGGAAAGATGCAGTTGATGCACACATTAAATGGCTCGGCTTTGGCGCTGCCCCGTATTCTGGCTTCTATTCTGGAAAACAACCAGACGGCGGAGGGCATCCAAATTCCCAAAGTGTTGGTCCCTTATTGTGGATTTGAGGTTATTAATTAATTGCGGAGTTTGTTGAGAATGTAGTATGATCCCTTCAGGGTCACATCGGAAAATCTAACACAACGATAACCATTAAAAAAGGCCCAAAATCTAGCAATGGATTTTGGGCCTTTTTGTTTAGTGTCAGTTTTGAGAAACCGACACCACTCGAGGTTTTTGATCAATTCAAGTCGCGGGTGGTTTCAAATAGGAACCAGGTGCGCCGTTCGGTTTCGTCAATATATACTTCCAGCAGACTCGCCGTAGCTACATCCTCCGCATCATCGGCAATCTGGTGCGTATCACGCATATTTTTCGCCATCTTTTTGTTCTCCGCAATCAAGTCCAACAACATATCTTTAGGCGCCACAAAATCCTCGTCGTTGTCTTTCACACGCTGCAATTGAGCAATGTGCGCCACCGATCGGATCGTGTTACCACCCAGTTTCCGAACACGTTCGGCCAGCGGGTCGATGGTCGCGAAAATTTGTTCGGCTTGCTCATCGAGCAACAAATGATAGTCGCGGAAATGGCGGCCTGACATGTGCCAATGGAAATTTTTTGTCTTGATATAGAGCGCAAACGCATCGGCAACCAGCCGGTTTACCGATTCGGCTACCTTTTCCCGGCCTTTTTCTTCAAGATCAGAAGGGGTATCCAGTACTTTTATGTGCTTGAGAGCATCCATGAGTAATTCTGAGTTAAGGTTGTTAGTCTTGTCTTAGAAAACCCGGTACATTCTATAATGTTTGTTAAAAAGAGTTTAAAATCGAGCTAATACCTTTGCCGATACGGTCTGCCCAATAGCCAGCGACGATGTTGCGGCTGGCGAAGGAGCGTTGACAACATTGATCGCTTTGTCGGTTTCCAGAATAGCAAAATCATCCAGCAAACCACCCGTACGGTCACAAGCTTGTGCTCGTACACCCGCGCCACCATCTTCTAAATCAGACTCCTGAACCTCGGGAATAAGCTCTTGTAAAGCTTTTGTAAAAGCCGATTTTGAGAAGGAACGATACATTTCGCCAAGGCCCGTTTGCCAGTATTTGGCGGCTACTTTCTGAAAACCCGGCCACGAAAGCGTTTCAAACAGTTCTTTCAGATTCACATCTGATTTGGTGTAACCTTCGCGTTGAAAGGCCAGCACCGCGTTCGGTCCAGCCTCCACGCCCCCATGAATCATGCGGGTAAAGTGAACACCCAGAAACGGGAAGTTAGGGTCAGGAACGGGGTAAATCAGATTTTTAACCAAGTATTGTTTCTCAGAACGGATCTTGAAATATTCTCCCCGAAATGGTATAATACGCACGTCAACCGGCTCCCGTTGAGTTAGTTGCGCAATTTTGTCGGAATATAACCCGGCACAATTGACGACCAATTTAGTTTCGTAACGATTTTTATTCGTCACCACAATACTCAGGCTCGTACCGGGCGTTACCTGTTCAACACGTTCGTTGAGTCGGATTTCGCCCCCCATTGCCTGAAACTTCTCGGCGTATTTATCGGATACTTGTTTATAATCGACGATACCTGTTTGCGGTACGAACATGCCCGCCACCCCCTTGACGTGTGGCTCAATTTCGCGCATCTCAGCTATTGACAGTTTTTTCAGTCCGCCAAGGCCATTGAGTTGTCCACGTTCGTATAACGTCTCTAATTGCGGCAATTCTTCTGGTTTGGTTGCCACCACAATCTTGCCGCAAAGGTCATAGGGTATATTTTCGGCCTTGCAGAAGTCAATGAGCAGTTGATAACCCCGAATACAGTTGGTGGCTTTCAGACTGCCGGGTTTATAATAAAGTCCAGAGTGAATAACTCCGCTATTGTGGCCAGTTTGGTGGCGGGCTACTGCGGGCTCTTTTTCAATTAAAACGACCTTAAGATCAGGCCGTTGCTGTTTTAGCTGTAAAGCGGTGGCTAACCCTACGATTCCTCCACCAATGATTACTACGTCTGTCATGCTTTAGTAAATAAGCCGATGTTTTTACCAAACCCCGTCCCGATTTAAGACTATAGTTGGGCTTAGTAAAGACCCTGCAAAGGTAAGGTGCCACCGCCGTTTATCAGCAAAAAAACGGGCGCAACGAAAACTGCGCTACGCCCTCTCCCTTAGCTGTCATTTACTGTTTTCAGAAAGATGTCAGTCCACCCGAAACAGCGTATCGGGATAAATGGCGAATTTATTACACGAGTGGCTTACCGCAATTGAGATTCGACCCAATCCAGACCCCGACCATAAAGGGCGTGAGCAAAATGGACGCGATTATCGAAATCAGCATTGGTCGTTTGGCCTTCGGTCATAAATTGACGAACGAGCCGGGCATTGTCAAGCGCCTGTGGTTGGTCATACTCAGGTTCTGTTTCGGTGCGGTAGGCCGCAAATGCAGGAGCATCGCCCTCAAAGTGTTGAAAGAATAAATGCCCGAGTGGTGTCCGGACGGCACATAAAATTCCCGTCGACCGGCTGGTTGACGGAGACAGACTTCCCTCTAAGCCGCGCTTTAGCACAATAACAGCGTCGAAACCCGCCAGCATGGCCAATTCGGCCATTTTCATCTGATATGTAATATGAAACACCGACGTAACCAAAATTTGAGCATGGCAGGGGTTCAATACTTTTTCGAGCGTTGCCAGAAAGGGGCGTTTAATAATAATATGCCGACGATCTACCCAACGATTGAGCGCGGGTGATAACGCTTTCTGATCGAGCACCCAGCCGTGAGATGCCAAGGGCGTGTCGAGTTCGTGGTTACTTTGCAGAAATTGACAACCAAGATGCATATACAGATCGAGCGCGTTGAGTGTAAACTTTGGTCCGCCAGAACGCCCAACCAGCGATACTGCACCGTAGCCCCGTTTCTGAAATAATTGCGCCAGTAAAGGCGTAATCAGGTAGCTATTTTCGACGCCGTCAAACGGTTCAGCGAGTTGTACCAGTGGCCGATCGGCACAACTCATGGAGCCAAATCCGGGCGAGAATGTTCGTTCAGCCGCCCGCATCAGCCCCTGGTATTCTTCATTTGTTTCGTGCCGGACACGCATGATACTAGCGGCCAGCCCCCTAAATGTTTCGCACGAGCCCTCGCCAAACAGATAATCGCCCAATTGCTCTGCTTCGGCCACTTGCAAATTAGCACCCCGAACCAGTTTGGTCGCAATAAGAAGCAGGCCTTCGGGCAAATCGGGGCAGATTTTGTTAATAAGAAAGGTGGGATGCGAAAACGCTCCCTTTCCAATTACGTCTTCCAGTGTCCGCTCTTCAGGCGTGGGTCCTTTTGCCAGCAACGCGCCCAGAAAAGCACCGCGTTGTAACGGATGTGCTTGCGGGTCGGCTAACGCAGCACGGCACTCAGCTAGTAGTTCGGGGGTGAGCGGCTTACTGCCATACTTACCAATACCAATATGTTTGATACCGCGTCCAAGCGCGGTACTGGTGGCAGGCACATCCAGAACCATAGGAATAATTGGTTTAGCTGAGAAATAGGGAGTAGGTAAATGTAAGTAAAAAAGACAGACTATTTAATGGTCAACTTGGCGAAAATGACCGTTTTACGAGCGCCGTGCAGTCATTTATGATTAAAATCCTTTCTGTCAAAGTTGTTGTCCAATTATGTTACCAGCCAAAAAAGTTTAGTTTTGGTAAACCATAGTTGATGTGCTGTTAGTTAGTCCCTATGTCTTATTGTTTGCCCGTAACATGACTTTTCTTCACAACTTTATTTCGCCCCGAACATTGGTGTTTCTGCTGCTGACAGCCTTATTAATCTGGATAGAAGTAGTTGTTACACGCACGGTAGCCTTTAGTCAGCACCCAACAACCTTGTCGTTAGGTATTGTGTTTGATCTGGTTTTTATCACGACTGGCCTATTTTACTGGTTAGTCTGTAAACCACTTCAATTAGCCCATAGCCGCCTGATATTTATAGGCTTGCTAATGCTGCGAGTGGCCTTGTTTATTCTACCAAAAACTCCTTTTCTGCCTAACCAAACATGGCCATTGTTGTTCGGTTTCGTAGAGGGAACGGTCCTGATCCTTGCCGGATTTCGTATTCGCACCATTGTGCAAACGTACCGGCATCTACGGCCACAAACCGATGCTGAAACAGCGCTACGAAGTAGCCTGACAACTGTTTTTGGCGCAAAAGCAGCCGGTGCGATTCTGGGGGAAGGCCTTACACTCTATTATGCCTTGTTGGGCTGGCGGCTTCGTTCCGATGTCCCGGCAGGTGCTACAACCCTGACAACTCATCGCCAATCAGGACAGATAGCATTAGTTATTGGCTTATTAGTAGTGGGCTTAATTGAGGGACTGGCTATTCATTTATTATTGACCCGCTGGTATCCTGCGGTCGCGTTCTGGCTTACCGGCCTAAGTGCGTATGGTATGCTCTTTTTCGTAGCCGATATCGTGGCCACTGTTAATCGACCATCGTATCTCACGGAAAATCAACTACATCTACGTCTGGGCGTTCGTTGGCGAGCCTCCATTTACCAGTCAGCTATCGCTACTATTTCGGTTATTCATGAAAAGCCCGCCAAACAACCAGGGCACCTTAACGGATCATTCCTGACTGCTCCAAACGTGTTATTGACCTTCAACGAACCCATTTGCTTTCTGGGACCTTATGGAATACAGAAAGAGGTCAATCAGTTTTCTTTTTTTGTGGATGACCGGGACTATTTCGTTCAACAATTAGGCAAGTATTAGCATTCACCTTGTTTTGGACAACAGATTGGTCTTAACCGAGTCGCAGTCCCAAAGTTGACAGGATAGAAAATAGCAGTACGCCTTGCTAACTAGTTAATCAAGTATTTTTACGGCGAAATTATTATTTCGGTATCAATGGCAGAACGCATCAGCTACGGCAAAACATGGTGGGGACAACAGTGGCTCAATGCCTTAACAAGCATTGACATGGCCAACCGCTTGCCGCGTGGTAAAACGTACGCCAATAAAGGCGCAGTGCAGGGGCTGACTATTGCCAAAAACCAGATTAGTGCATCCATTAAGGGGTCGGCACCCCGACCTTATAAATCTAAATTATCACTGCCGTTATTTACCGAGCAGGAGAAAGACTGGCTGCTTGCCGAAATTCGGGAGAACCCGGCCATATTAGCCCAACTCCTCAACCGTCAGCTTCCCCCCGAACTGGTTGAGTTTGCCAATCGGCGAAATATCACGTTGTTTCCGCAATCATTTCGGGATTTATCAATGGGCTGTTCCTGCCCCGATATCGCTGTTCCCTGCAAACACCTCGCGGCTGTGGTGTACGTGATTGCCAACGAAATTGACCGAAATCCCTTTTTGGTATTTCAGTTAAAAGGCCTGGACATTTTGGCTGAACTCCAAAAAGACCAAACCGAAACGATGGGCGGCAGCATGGGAAACGTTGTCTTGTTCAAAGATATTGGTACCGATGAGTTTCCCGACGACGAAGATTGGCAAGCCGACGAAAAAGCCCGCGCCAATCTGGATTTTGCAACAATTCCAGCTCTGGCCGATCAACTTCTCAGCCTGCTTTCGACGGATGTTACGTTTACAAAGGGTGATTTTCATAAATCGCTGGCCAAGTCCTATAAGCTGTTTAGCAAGCCGTTATCAGATGTAGTAGCCTTGGGCAAGGCAGAACGACCCAACTTCAGTGATAGCATTGAGCTACAACTCGATGAATTGATGTCGGTAAAGAAAATAAATGCGTTCAGCGAACATGGCGAACCCCGGCAGCTTAATGAGTTCAAGATAAACGACTTAGTAAACTGGCTGGATACACTCACCGAAGCTGACTGGCCCGAAATGAGCGATTCTGTTCGGGCGTTGTACCTGACACATCAGTTTTCGGCGGCACTATTGCGCCGGGGGGCAGTCGTGCCGCAATTGTTGCGCGTTGGCGTAGCCGAAGATCAATATCGAGTGCGCTGGTTGCCCGCCATGCTCAACGAAACGATCAAACACCTGACCGACCAGTTAGCCACCCAACTTCCCCCAACGTTACTAACTGTTCGCTGGCAAAAAGACTGGCTGGCCCTACCCGACGAGCAACAGATTCTGACCCTTTGCTCTTTGTTTTTGCGTCGGGTCATTAAACCAACCACCATCGAGCTTTGGGAGCGCTGGCCTCTGGAAGATGCCGACCGCCTATTCTTTGGCGTTGAAACGCTACGGTTTGAGGGATTTGGCCGAAAAGAAATGCCCCTGGCGATTCAGCTTTGGCTGAACGATTTTTACCTGACGCACAAGCGGTTTGTGCCGATTCTGGCCGTCGAAGACAGTGAACTTGGCGATGAGTTTCGCCTGAGCCTGCTCATTCGCGACCGCGAAGCGACAGATGTAGGTGGAACCCCTTCGGCACCGATACCACTACCAGAAATACTCACAAAAAAGAAGCACGAGCGCATTAGAATGGCCGTTTTACAGGATTTGCTCGTATTGTCCCGACATTTTCCTGACTTGGCCAAACTCACCAAAACAAGTGAGAGCACCGTGTACTTATCTTATTCGCCGGAGCAGTTTGTACGGGTTTTGCTCGATACGTTGCCCCGGATGCAGTTGCTTGGCATTGCGCTCTGGTTGCCCAAGTCGCTCCGGCATTGGGTAAGACCGCAGGCGGGTGGACGGCTCAAAGCCAAAGTCACGGCAAATAATGCGTTTATGCGGCTGGATGATATGCTGACCTTCGATTGGCAAGTGGCCCTAGGCGACGAAATGGTGAGCATAAAAGAGTTTCAGAAGTTGGTAGGCCGCACAACGGGCTTAGTCAAAATCAAGGATCAGTATGTGCTGGTTGACCCAAATGACCTGACCAAACTTTATAAACAACTCGAAAACCCACCCGAACTAACGGGTGCCG
>CAXVWN010000055.1:0-18748 GCA_964263725.1 Spirosoma sp. | reverse complement strand
TGAAAATCCGTTGTCCAAACACGTTGTAGAGAATATTCCACTGCCAGCCCGAAGCAGGAGCCGCGTAGTAAACACCGGCATTAATCAGGTAGGGCGATTGGCCCGCGAGCGCCCGTTTCGTATCGGCAATGCCGCGAATATCGTATTGTTGAATGGTGCCGCTCAAGTCCGGTGCCGTAACGAAATCGCCGACGTTGACCTGACTTTTAATCAGCGAAACGTTACCAACGACCGACAAATTTTGCAGAAACAGGCTGGCCGAATTCTGGAACCCTTTCCGCACCTCGATCTCAACGCCGTAGTTCTGTGCCGATTGGGCATTGGTGAACGTATAAGCTAAGCCGTTACCCTGGAATAATAGGTAAGACTCAATTGGGTTTGTGAAATGTTTGTAGAAACCCGTTACCGAGATCAGTTCATTGGCACTTGGATAAAACTCCCACTTGGCATCCAGATTTTGAATCTTAGCTGTTGTTAGGGTCGTATTGCCCTGAATATCAGCCAGCAGATTAAAATCGTAGTAATTGAATGGCGCTAATTCCCGGAATTCAGGCCGGTTGACGGTCGACGAATAAGCAAATCGAAGATTCGTCTGCTCGCTCAGTTTGTACGTAAAGTTGAGCGACGGCAGCGGGCTAAAGATTTTGTTGGTTACCAGCCGGGTCTCTACACCATTGATGTTCGATTTGATACCCTGGTCGTTATACTCCCCCCGGAAACCAAGTGTCAGGCTCGCGTTCGGTCCGAAATAGACATCGCCACTTACATAACCCGCCAGATAGGTATTGAGTCCTTTATACGCATCCCGGTCGCGTGTTCCGTCCAGCAGTGAGAAGCCACCCTCCGAACCGGTTACGTTTTCGGGTGCGAACGCGGTAGCGATATCACGTTGCTTGGCTGCCGAAGCACCGCCAATCGCCTGATATCCATAGAAATGAGCGGCATAATCCCGGTTTTTCTGTTCAGCGTATACACCAAACCGGATTTTATTGGGTTCCCGGTCAGTTGGGTTTCCGAAGGTATGTTCGCCGTTGACAATGGCCGAAACGACGTATTCATGCAACTTGGAGTTGAACCGGCCCACTTCGGTAGGCGTCGGATCATTCGGTGTGGCGAGCAAAAAAGGAGCTGGCTGACCATCCGATCCGGTTGCGCCGGTTGTCCGCAAGTAACGCGCCCGTTTCCAATCCGGCTCCCAACGACCCGTGTAGCCAAAGCTGCCTACCCAGTTAATTTTGGTGAGCGGGCTGATTGTATGCTCACCAGCTAGTTGCGTGGTCAGGATACTGCGGTTCTCAAAACGCTCCGAATAACTCCGCACGTCATATCCTTCAGCCACCTGTGCGCCCGACCGAATGACGGTTTCGCTGGTGCTAAGCTGATTGTATAACGTTTTCCATTCTAACGTAAAACCGGGCGAGAATCGCGCTGACCAGTTATGCAGAATACCTAAGCGCGTCTGGCGAGCATAGTTGGCATCATTGTACTGTTGACTTACGGCGTTGGCGATGGTTCCGTTATCGTATAGCTTAAGATCAACGTTCGAGGATTGATTCGTCGTCGCGTAGTTGATACTGGTCAGATTGCTGAAACGGACATTTCCTATGTCGAACCGGCGTCCCATATTTAGCGCAAATCGAATATCGGGCGACACCGTTGCCTGTTGCAGCCCCCATGTATTGGGTAGCAAACGGGCGTAAGCGGCTCGTTGCAGCGGATTTAATGCATTAAAGGCAGCAGATGTGGCCGGAAAACTCGCCGGAATTTGCTGCTTGGCATCCCATAAACCAATTGAATTTAAGCCCGATCGAGCTTGCGTTTGCACATTTTGGAACGTCGTGTTGGCCCGGTAGCCGAACGTCAGGCCAGCATCCAGAAAATTCTGATCGGGCCGACGCTTCGTATAGATTTTGACAACTCCACCGGCAAAATCGCCGGGTAAATCGGCCGAACCGGATTTATAGACAATCATTCGGTCGATGATATTGCTGGGAACCAGATCGAACGAAAACGAGCGGGTATCTACCTCGGTTGAGGGCGTAATCACATCATTGATCAGCACCGAGTTATAGCGGGCGGCCAAACCACGGATAAGTACAAAACGGTTATCGACAATGCTCACGCCGGGAACCCGGCGGATGGCAGAGGCCGCATCGCGATCCTGTGATTTTTGAATCTGCTGGGCCGAAATACCAACGGCGATTGGCTTGAGTTGCTTGATTTCGGTGATGACAGCGATTTCTGTGTTCGTAGCCCGATTGGCCCGGACAACAACTTCCTGAAGGGCTTGTCCCTCACCGGCTAATTCTGTTTCAACAACCGTTGTGTTACCGGATTCGACGCGAACATCAGAAATTTCCTTTGTCTTATAGGAGATATAGGAGATGACAATTTTCTGTGTTCCGGCCGGTACGTTGGCGATGGTGAAATTACCATCTATATCGGTTGTGACGCCTAGTTGGGTGCCATCTATACGGACTGTGCAGCCAATGAGCGCTTCTTTCGTTTTTCCGTCCCGGATGGTGCCGCGAACGGTACCGAGGGGCGCATCTTTATGCGCAGATACGGTGGTGTACGTAAAAAATAGGAAGAGTAATAAAATGGTACGAGTGGTCATGATCGTTTGGGTGTCGCTTTCGCACCGCAAAACTACCGGCCTTAGATTTCTTCGGGATTACCCCTATGTTATGTTACGCATCTCGTATGTTATGCTTTTTTAATCTAGTTTTAATATAAAAGATGTTACCGTTAATTTGTCTATCAGTTGACTTGCCAAATTTTCACATTACGCTAACTTATTATTAATCTGACCGTTAAAAATCAACAAACAGGTTATAAGTCAAGTAGTAGTGAATGGTTTATGTAAACAGGCGGCTGGTACACGTTGTGACTGCAATATTAAGACAGTTGCCAAACCTGTTTATCCATGACACCTTACGAATGCGCTCTAACGAAAAAGCTCACTCAGGCCATTGAGCTGAATGACAGCTTGTCGAAACTGGCAAAGGCAGGTAGCAACCGGGTAGCTCCGGAAGCGCCAATTTTGCAGGCACTCATTAGAGAGATAAAATCTACGGATCAACAGTTCGATAACCAGTTGCTTCGTTACCGGGATCTGTATGAAAAGCGTATGCAGTTAGCAAACGGGACGGAGGGTTGTATAAAGCAACTCAATGATATGCTCTGGGAGGACATTGCCTACCAATTTAAGCCCGGCACCCTGACTAACGGTTTAATCAGAGTCATTTACCAGAAAATTTATCGGTTACCGCTTCACTCGTTCCCCCTTGCGAAACGGAAACCGGTTCTGCACAAAGATGTTCGTTTACATGAGGATTCATATGCGTTGCTGGGAAGGTATTTTAGCTGGCTGATCGACCTGTTGCCCATGATTAATTTTACGCCGGTTCGTTCGGCCTATTGCCTGTCTGAGCTTAGACAGCGGGCCAATCAATTCAATACATTATCGCAGCAGGTAATGAACGAAGCTGAAACGCTGCGGAGTGTCCAGTTTGCACAAAGCCAGTTGTATAAGCAACTGGATCTGGCGATGAGCGCGGCTAGAGGCCGTTTACTCCTCTACAAGCGGGAAGCACAAGGGATTGCGGTGTAGCGATAAATTCATGAAGACAAAAAGATGTCGAAAAGACAGTCGCTCAACAAGCAGAATTATAAAATCATACAGTCCAAGGCTGGACTGTATTTAACGTAAATAGTGGATGATTGATTTATTTTTTGTCATCCTGACGATAGGAAGGATCTTAAACCGTCCTTAACATGAGTGTCAGGGAATTGTAAGATCCTTCCTATCGTCAGGATGACAAAAAACGCTACGCAAATACCTGAATATTAATTAATTGTACCTATACAGCATCCATTATTCACGTTATCTAAGGCACAAGTTCAAGCCAGACCTATTTCAAGGCGGTTGGCAACGTCACGAAATAGATTCTATTGAGATCAACTTTACCCGTAGCCGGTAAAATCTTAGCGGTAAAGCCATTTTGGCCGTTATCGACTACCCCAAAATCATCGTCATTAGAAATCGCCAGCCGATTTGTTCCAATTAAAGAAACACCTTCGGCTTTATCGTGAGGATAAACCGGCGAAATGCCTGTCAACAAATCGAAAACCAGCGTTTTGGTAACCGGTACCACCCCGGCATTCTGTAAACCTGCTTTGTCTTTAAGCTGCTCTACCGTCAAGCCGCTAAACAGCTTACCACCATCACTATTACCGGCATCGGAGATGTCTGTTGCTCCCGCCAGGTCGAATTTATAAATACGCTTGAAGGTTGCTGGTTTGGTGGGGCTACCCCCGTAATCACCATCGCGCTCAAGGGCCAAAAACGTTGTACTGGTAATGGCGGCAATGTCGCTGCAACCAGTCAGAGTCGCGTTTTCCATCAGGTAAGCGTACTGTTTAGTCGCACCCGTAGCAATATCGAAAGTCAGAACGCGCAGCACGGTTGAACCCGTTACCGTGGCCGACGAAGGGTTGTACATAGGAGATTGCATCAGGCCAACCAGGGTTTTTCCATCGGGTGTAATGGTCAGCCCTTCCATACCCCGGTTGGGGCGACGCCGGGCCAGCACTTTGGGCAAGGTGCGCCCGCCAGTACCGCTGCCGAATGGGTTGATACGCTCGATGGTTTTACCGGTCGCATCAAAATGGACAATATGCGGACCATATTCGTCGCTTATCCAGAATGAACCGTCGGGGGCTATCACTAATCCTTCCGAATCCAGTCCGTCGGCATTAGGCGCAATTATCTGACCTTGTAGATCCAGCGCAATTTCGCCGGTGTTGCCCTGCCCTATTGGATTAGGTAGTCCAGTCAATAACTGGCCAGCCGCATTTTTGAGCAGAATGGTTTGCTCAAGCACTAACTGACTCCCAACCACGCGAAACTTACCGACTTGGGGTGTAAAATCAGCTTTACCGAAAATAATAGAATTGGCGGTTGATCCGGCGGCATTTGGTCCTCGATCGGTCAGCAGATAAAAGACAGCGGGATCAGTAGGATCGGCCGCGATGGCGGACCCAAATCCACCATTGTAGATAACGGTACCATTAGGCGAAGTGGCTAACACCCTGGGGTTTGAGGCTTCGGCAAAGCTTGGATAAGTAATAAGGGACGGTATGCGATGGTCTTCACAGGCGGTTACGACCAAGCCGCCAACAAGAATGCTAACGATGGCTAGCCGAACAGGTAAATAGGTTCTGCTCATACGGAATAAGAGTTGGTTAAGTCTACAAAGGTAGATGGCACCATATTACGCGTCTGTAACCGATTCGGCCAGCGTGTTACGCCCATGTTAAGTTTTCAAATCTTCTGAATGAAGAGTCAATGAATCACGCCCATTCGTATACTTCGTTAACCAAAATTTCTTTTGCCAGTAATTTTTCCTGAACCGCTTTGGCAAAGGCGATCTTATCCGATTTACGATACTGTTCCTGATTTAATACGCCGGAAGGTGGCGTAAAATCCTGACTCACCCGCTCGCAGGTAGCCCAGAGTTGAGGATTCATCGTGATTTTATACTGTCGAATGGGCGTATCAGCGCCAAACCACAACCTGACTATATTCTCTACAGTCACCTTCATGACAAGTCCCATATTAGTTAAAAAGCTTATTTGGTGGATAATTTTCGTTTATTGTTGTCTTCGTATCCCCAGAATAGGAAATCACCAGTGTCTCGAATCCAATTCCATATCGTTCATTCCGTTAATTGAAAACGGCGATGAAGCGCATATATAAACAGAGCGGGTATTATATAAAGGTAAGGTGTTACCCAAAGCGGCCTGTTATGCAACAGTTAAACAATCATTAATTAATCGCCTGTTCTGAGCATATGGATTGCTCTTTTTTATTGGGCCGAATGCCGCAATAAGCCCTAACTAATTTGTTGGCGTTACATATAAAAGGTGCTTAAAAAGCAAGATTTTAAGACCACAAAACCGCCCAAATGATAACATAAACTTAATATTACCTTTTTGTTTGTGCCTTTTTTTTCGTATTTCTTTGTAGATTTTTTTCTTGTGACCAATTACTAACAAAACCGTAGAATGAAAGCTAAGCAAAAAGCACTTGCCCATTCGATTACCACCTCTATTGAAGCTACCTTAAAAGAAGCTACCGAGCAGTCGAATAAATTAAAAAAGGCCATTGAAAAATCAGCTAAGAAGCTGGCAAAGAGACTAGTGAAGGTAATCAAGAAAGAAGAAAAGAAAAACAAATCGGCAGACGAAGCGGCAACGAAGCAAAAAAAAGCGAAGAAGATAGCAAAGAAAAAGATAGCAAATCAGCTAACTAAAGATATCGATACGCCTACAGAAGATTAATATGATAGCCGATTTATTATACGTTCAAGGAGTTTAATGCCTGCAAAATCGTTTTATGGCCTTAGCCCCTCCCCTGGTTTTCAGGGGAGGGGCTAAGGCCGCAGAATTTATGTTCGCTTATTTAATTCAACCCAATTAGGGGAAATCAAAACAGGTTTGGGTAATCGGTGATGATACCATCTACGCCCAACTGCTTGAGGTTTTCTATTTCGGCTTTGGTATTTACCGTCCAGGGAATAATTAACAGGCCCTGCTGATGGCAAGTCTTTACCGTTTCGCTGGTTACCGTTTTATAGTACGGGCTGTATGTATGCGGAGTGAACCCTAACGTTGCCAGATTATCGGCCAGTGATTTGGCATTGGCGGTTAAGTAAGAAAGCGGAATCCCGGAAAATTGAGCGTGAATCAACTGTAAAGGTCTAGCGTCAAACGATTGAATTGTCAACCGATTACCCAGCTTTTTGGGTTGACAAACAGCCATCACCAGTTCGACAAACTCCTTCGGTTCGGGATGATTCACACCGTCGGTTGCGGGTGCGGACTTGATCTCAATATTGAACACCGGCAAAGGAAGTCCTTTGGCTCTGGCATACGTATCTACGGAGTCGATCAGTTCGGAGAGAAGTGGTTTGTAAGCCGCAAATTTCTGTTGTTGACTAAATTCCGGGTTGGGCTTGGTACCCACGTCGAACTTCCTGATTTGAGCATAAGGCAACTGATACAGAATAATCTGCTTTTCTTCCTCAGCGGTGACAGGTGTTCCGTCTGGTTTCAGCGCAATATGCGAAGACATGTAGGTATCGTGCGAAACAACGACCTGTTTGTCCTTTGAAATCACCACGTCCATTTCCAGCGTCTGAACGCCTAAATCAATGGCTTTTTTCATCGCCTGAATCGTATTCTCAGGCATCAGTCCACGGCAACCCCGGTGCCCCTGCCGGTCAAATTTAGGCTGTGCCATCAGTAAATGTGAACCCAACAGCAGCGCTAGTAATCCTATATTTTTCATCGTTATAATCGTATTTAATTTTAGAATCCGAAGCGAGCCCCAATCTGAATTTGGAAAGGATCGCCCGATGGCGTAACGATACCCGTCGCGTTTACACGGTAGTTAAATTGCTGGGTTGCCTGGCTAAAGGCAGGAACGGCCGCAGTACTCCCCGAGGCCGGAATTCCCAGCGCATACAACGCCTGGTTACCCAAGGACAGGTTCGTTCCCTTACTCCGGTTCAGTAGGTTGAACACGTTGAAGGCATCCACCGATACGTCGATAAACTGCCGTTTTTTGTTCAACTGGACCCGCTTATTGGCTCGAAGATCGAAAACGCTGTAGAACCCGTTGATACCACCGTTTCGTTCGGCAATCCTGCCAGCGTTTGTAGTGATATAATCTTTGAGACTCTGGCTGGCTGTAGGGCTGTCGAGCAGGGTCTGCAAACCGGTGCGTATGTTGGCGGGGGTTTCCGGATTGTTCCGATCGAAAACGTAGGCCAGATCGTTGGTTGTCACAAAGTCGCCATTGTTGTTAGCACCCGACAGCAGCGAATACCGCGTACCGCCAATACCCGAATACCGGAACCCTATTGAGATGCCGAAGAAAGAAGGCAACGTACCGTATATGACCAGTTTATTCCGGAACTGGTTGTCGGAATACGACATCTTACTCAGATCGCGCGGATCGTCTTTCACTAACTGATTCAGGGTAGCCGTGTTGGCTACGTTGCCATTGAAAGAGGTGTTGTCTTTGGCATCATTATAGGTGTAACTGGCCGAGATTTCGCCATCCCGAAAATACTGATACGTTCCATCGAGCACAACGGCAAACTGGTTGACCTTGCCCTGACTACCCAGCTCCAATACCCGGCCTAGTCGCTGGCTAACCCGGCCTAGTTGCCAGTCACCCGCCCCATTGGAAGGCATTGAGGCCAGGGGTACGTAAACACCCCGATTGTCTTCGTTGGCTAACCGGAAAAACGGATTTGCCACAATGTTCCGGTCGACATACGTATAGTTGTGTCGGGCCAGCGATGCGTACCCGGTCAGACTAATTTTCAGCTTGTCGGTCAGATAGTGTGTATACGATAGGTTGGCTTTGTACAGTACCGGCACCCGCGCATCGGCACCGGTCATATTAATGGTAGGCAACTGGAGCGCAGCCAGCGAGGGAATGCTGGCGTAGTTGGCCCGGTAAGCGGCAAAATCTGGCGTTGGTACGTTCGCACCCCGTACGTCTACCGTTCCGTAATGTTTTCCGTCGAACGTCAGGTTATTGATGATGACGTAGTTGTTAAGGTCAGACGCAAATATACCCGCCCCGAAACGGATGAAATCCTTGTGCTGTTCCTTGACATCCCACGTTAACTGCAAGCGGGGCTGCGCCACGAACGTTTTAAGCTGGTTATCGGTACGTAGTTTCAAATCGTCAAAAACCACCTGGTTGAAGGCTGCTTTCGGATATACGGCATAATCGAAGCGCAAACCGGCGGTCATATCCAGTCCCAGCGCCAGCTTCGTACTCATCTGGCCGTATAAACCGGCATTGAGGGTGTTTCCGACAACCGTTGGATCAGCAACTAAAGGCACTTCCCGGAAATACCGGTACGGTTGAAGCCGCTCAAACTTATCCAGGGCCGAAGCGGTACCATCTACTGTGTAGTGGAAACGACCATTGACTTCACTGCCGTACAACGACTTGGCGTGGGTATACATCAGGTCGATACCAAAGGTAAAATTCGCCTTGTTGGTGTTATAGTACAGGTTGTCAACCAACTGGATTACGTTATTGGTGAACCCTTCCTGCGCGAAACGGTGCCCCCCCATCTGGATATTCGTCGCCCGACTGACCCCATCGATGGTTGACGCTACGTTCTCGACAATGTTACGGGGAATGTTGGATGCCGGGAGCTGATCGCCGGGAGCGCTTTTCTGGTAGGTATATAAATGCTGAACTTTCAACTCGTTCGTAAACTTGGAATTGAGCGAGGTGCGCAACGTAGCCAGCAGGCTATTGTCTATGTTGAAATCGTTACCGTATGATTCGTAGATGTTGATGGCCGTGTTGTCGGCCAGCCCCAGCTTGTTGCGATCGTTAGTATAGTTGTCGCGGACGGTAAGCAGGTTTTTCTCGTTTATCTGCCAGTCAATGCGGGCAAAACCAGCGTCCGTAGGGCGGACTTTACTGAACGTGCCATACTGGGGTGTATTGGCCGTTCCATATTTAGTCTGGGCAATGTTCACAAATCGGTCGAGAGTAGTTCTGGTCACCAGAAAACGGCTTTCGTCGGCGGGTGTCTGAACGTCGGCAATTATCAACGGACGCGAATCCTGCTGGTGATCCCAGACGACAAAAAAGTGTAGTTTGTCTTTGATGATCGGTCCACCCAGCGAAAAGCCGAACTGGTTGGTCGAGAACGGGACTTTACGCTCATTGCCCCGAATGTCGTACCGGCTCGATAGCCAGTTGGCCCGTGTGTAGTTAAAAATGCTACCCGACAATTTATTCGTTCCGGCTTTGGTTACTGCGCTGATCGTGCCACCACCGCTACGTCCGTAAATAACATCATACTGATTCGTAACCACTTTAAATTCGCGGACAGCTTCGATAGAAATCGAGTAGGGCGCTCCACTGCGGCTGGTTGTTGAGCCAGCCGATGTTGGATTCTTGGCGGTTGTGCCATCGATGGTAAAGTTCGTTGACGAACCAAGTTGCCCGGATAGATTGGTGCCCCGGCTCAACGGCGACAGATCGGTCAGGGAGGTGAAATTCCGGCCATTGACCGGCAATGCAGCAATTGATCGGGCCGATATAGTCGTAGCCGCTCCCAAATACTCTGTTTTATTTTTCAGACCTGATGCGACCACCTGCACGACTTCGAGCGATTGACCGGTTTCCTCCATGCTAAGGCTTAGCCGGATGGCGTCGCCCTGATTTAATGTATAGCCGGTTCTTTTCTGGTCGCCATAGCCCACAAACGTAACGCGGACAGTGTATGGCCCACCCAGCGGCAATTCTTTGAACTGATAGTCACCCTGAACATTGGTCACCGTTCCGGTCGTAAAGCCCGTTGATTCGTTACGAACCTGGACCGTAGCGCCTGGTAATGGTGACTTCTTGTTATCCGATATGATTCCTGAAATAGAAGCCTGGGTGGTTTGCGCGCTTGTCTTATCAACAATAAAACAGGCAAAAAGAAGAAATAGACTGAGAGGACGTATATATTTTTTCATACAATAGGGCGTAAAATTTCCCGGTGCAAAGAGAATACAACTACTCGGCTTTAATATTAAATTAATGTTGTCAATTTGTGATCATTGTTTTATGCCGATGAAACAATGAGCCATTTGATGAAATCACGAGACGGTTCAGGTCACATAAGGAAATAAGAAAATCCCTATTTTAACGTGAGTACGGAATTACCTGAAATCAAAATTCGATTCAGGTAATCCCGTATTCACGTTTTAGTGATAAATAGATGGCAAGCACCTTTCAGATCAAAAGCGTTTATGCCTAACTCAAGGCATTCCGGCAAAAGTCCACGCATTTTTTCACTTCGGCTACCGAGTTTGATCCGGCGGGTATTTGATATTCTAATTCGACCGTAGCCGGGAATGTATATTTCTGCTCACGCATCAGTTTGAGCACCGGAAGTAAAGGCGTATCTCCCTGGCCCCACGGCAAATTTCCTTTGCCATTGGCCGGTAATTGACGGTCTTTGATGTGCATACTGGCAATGCGGTCGTGCTTCTGACGAATCAAGCCCAGCGGATCGGGCTGACCGGCGGCTACGTAGTGGCCTAAATCAAAATTCATGGCATTGCCCGGCGACTGGGCCAGTGCTGTATCCCAGAACGTTGGCGTCTGCTGCTCATGCCCGTGGTAGCCTACGCGCAGACCGTGTTTCACTGCCATTTGGCCCAGTTTGAGCGTATGCGCATCGTTGGCTGGGTGTTCGACCGTTACCTGGTTTGCCCCCAATATTTTAGCCGCCCGCATTCCATAGTCAATATCAGCATCTGAATTCTGCATACCAAACGCATCGGGTTTGAATCCGTAGATGGTTACACCTGCCTGGTTATACATCTTACGAACCTTCTCGAATTTATCCATAGGTGCAGAAATTCGCCATTTCGTCACCTCCTCCCGGTAGGCTTTCGTCTGGGCATCTGCTTCGGCCAGTGTTTTTAGTTCGTCTTCGGTTAGGGTCTGCTTTTCGCGTCGTTTTCGCATTAACGGAAATATCGTTTTCATATCGACCGAATTTTTCGGCGCACCGGCAAACGTCTCGGCAGGGCCACCCATCAATTCGATCGCACTGATCCCACAATCCAACACATATTTCAGCGTGGCTTCGGCACTTTGGTCGGGCATCTCCCGGAATGAATACGTAATGACCCCAACCTGAACACCATTTATCAGCGAGTTGGGCTTACTAAGGTTTCGTATAATGGCCGGTGCACCAAACAATTTGGTCGTGCCTACGGCTGTCCCTGCAACGAGCGCTGCCGTAGCACCCAAAAACTGACGGCGTGTTGGTTGGTTTTTCATGGTTTCAAGTGCTGTAGAATTGATTGATTTATAGGACTATATATAAAGCATTTACGCCTGTGCAAATACTTTTAGCTGGCCCATCAACCACAGAATCTTATCCTTATCAGCGACTAAAGTCGGACTTCATTGCATCTTCAGATAATTGACTTTGGCTCCATTCAGCGAAATAGTAGTATCTCCGGCAACACCCTCCGTTTCGGTTTGAATTTCATTCCAGTTCTGACCATCGGACGATAATTCCATGATAAACGCTCGGGTATTGGCCCGAGTACGCGCTATCGGGAAATTGAGCAGTTACCGATTTAGCCTGCCAAAATGAAAATTAACCATGCCATTTCGGTAGGGTACACGAATCGGCGTGGTTTTTCAATCTCGACAACTACAGACTTAACCACCTAATTTACTGACAGTTACCCACAAGCCGAGAGCGGATAACTATGATTGGGCTAATTTTTGGCATACCCAAATCAACTAAAACAGTATCACTCACAAATTATGGGTACTCTTCTGCTTCTCATCGGTTCGGCACTGCTCTGCTTCGCGCTTTTCTACAAAGTGATCGATTGGTTCGAACACATTTAACGCTCAAACACCGAACTACCATGATTACACTCGTTTTTATTGCCGCCTTGCTGGTCTTTGCCTACATGCTATACGTACTGATCAAGCCCGAAAAATTCTAACTACTTCACTACTTTACCATGACTACTGAATGGATGGGCATTATCGCTATGTATGGCCTAACGGTCCTGCTGGCGATTCCGCTGGGCAAGTATCTTGCCAACGTTTTTAAAGGAGAACCTAGTCAAACCGGCAAACCGACGTTCGACTTTATGAAGCCGCTGGAGCGGCTGATTTACCGAATCGGGGGCATCGACGAAACCGCCGACATGACTTGGAAGCAAAACCTGGCCGCGCTGCTGACCATAAATCTGGTTTGGCTAGTACTGGCTTTTGTTCTGCTCGTAACGCAGGGTAGTTTGCCGCTCAATCCGGATGGAAATCCTTCCCAAACCCTGGATCTGGCGTTCAATACGGCCATTAGTTTTTTGGTCAATTGCGACCTGCAACACTACTCGGGCGAGTCGGGCGTAACGTATCTGACGCAATTAGCCGTCATGATGTTTTTGATGTTCACCTCGGCGGCTACCGGGATTGCCGCAGCCGTCTTATTGTTCCGCTCGTTTTTGCCTAAAATGTCCGAAACCGTCGGCAATTTTTACGTCCTGTTCACTCGCGCCATTACCCGGCTGTTGCTACCCGGTTCACTCATTATTGCGATCATTCTGGTCTTTAACGGCACACCAGCCAGCTTCGATGGGAAAGATACGATTGTGACCATGCAGGGCGACACGGTGAGCATTTCGCGCGGACCGGCGGCTGGCTTCATTGCCATTAAGCACCTGGGTACCAATGGCGGTGGTTGGTTTGGCGCCAACTCGGCGCACCCGTTGGAAAACCCGAACTACTTCACCAACATGATCGAAATGATCGCCCAGATGCTGATTCCCATCGCGATGATCTTCGCCCTGGGTTTCTTCATCAACCGCAAGCGCTTTGCCTGGATGATCTACGGGGTTATGACCATTGGTTTTCTCATGTTGCTAGTACCAACCCTATTCAGCGAGTTAGGAGGTAATCCGGCGATTGCCCACATGGGCGTCTCGCAGGCAACTGGCGCGATGGAAGGCAAAGAAATACGGTTTGGTCCATTGGCGTCCGCTTACTGGAGTATCGCGACAACGGTTATTTCGACCGGATCGGTCAACTCCATGCACGACTCCTCAATGGCCATGTCAGGCACCATGGAACTGCTGGGCATGATGGTCAATGCCTTCTACGGCGGGGCGGGTGCCGGCCTGTTGAACTTCTATTATTTCCTGATTATCGCCGTTTTTATTTCGGGTTTGATGGTGGGGCGTACACCCGAACTTTTCGGTCGTAAGGTCGAAGCTCGGGAGATCAAGATCGCGTCGATTGTCGCCCTGCTCAGTACCTTACTCGTAAAAGGGGGCACGGCCCTGGCAGCCTGGCTATTGATCAACTACGGGGATGCTGCCGGGGTGGCGTCCACATGGGCCGTAAAGCCGTCGGCCTGGCTCAACAACCCTGGTTTTCACGGCTTCTCGGAAGTACTCTATGAGTTCACCTCAGCGAACGCCAATAATGGCTCGGGCTTTGAAGGACTCGGCGACAATAACTTTTTCTGGAACTTCGCTACCGGCGTTGTCCTGTTGCTGGGCCGATTTATTCCCATCATTGGCCCCATTGCCATTGCGGGTCTGCTGGCTCGCAAGAAGTATGTGCCCGAATCGGCGGGAACATTACCAGTCGATACGCCCACCTTCGGTCTGATGATTTTCGCGGTCATTTTTATCCTCACGGCTTTGTCGTTCTTCCCCGCCCTCACGCTGGGACCGCTGGCGGAGTACTTCAGTTTGAAGTGAGTTGAATTTCGTCAATACGGCTGGTTATAAAGTGCAGTACTTTTTCCAGCGTCATAGGCTCTGAGGGTTGTATGTTTTCTTCGAAACCGATATGCTGATGGTGGGGGAAGTTGTAATGCCAGATACTTCATGCGCATTGTCCCAACGAATGATTAGCTGGTGATTAGCCGTTTGCCACTGGTAGGCGTAGTCAATCCAGCCCGATGCTAAAATATGATTCTCACGGATGTGTAAAATGGATTCATCAATTAGTGTTATGCGACTCCGAATTTGGGTAACACCTGGCCTAAGAACCGGCTCAAAAGGATTAGACGATATAATAATTGACTGGAATAAGCTGAGGTCTGGAGTCATACTGTCAGCCGGGCCAAACGTTTTTCAACAGTACGAATCACCTCCAGCTCGGCTCGCCAATCCATGCTATCATCCTCACGCTCAAACAACCCAACCTGTGTCAGTTCATGAAATTTCCTGGCAAATTCGATGTAGTCCAAACCGTACTTTTTCTCGAAGACATCAACCGCTTTCAAACTGATTTTGAGTTCTCGCAGCAGTTCTTCACGGGCTTTCTTCACGGCATAATCTGCCATTGACGTGTAGCCCATCTCTTGAAAAGTACTTTCTAACACAGCCTGTTGAACCGTCATAACGAACACATTTTTTCAAAGTTAACAAAAATGTCAAAGCAATCATCCTCCCCCGGCCTGTTCCAGCGAGAGCTTGTCGGAACGGCCATTCGGGCCTCATTTGTTAAATTAAATCCCGCCTTTCTGATTAAAAACCCGGTGATGTTTACCGTCGAAATTGGCACCCTGATTATGGTGCTGGTGACGATTTACATCGCCGTATCAGGCGACACCACGCAGGGATCGTTGGGCTACAACCTCATCATTACCCTGGTGTTACTGCTAACGGTGTTGTTCGCCAACTTCGCCGAGGCTATTGCCGAAGCGCGGGGAAAAGCGCAGGCCGAATCACTTCGCAAAACGCGCCAAGAAACACCGGCCAAAGTCATTCGGCAGGGCAGCTCTCCGTCCGTAGGCAAGATGTACACGAACGAACGGTTCGCCGATGCGGTGGAACTGATTTCATCGGCACAACTGGTTAAGGGCGACGTGTTTCTGTGCGAAACAGGAGACATTATTCCCTCCGACGGTGAAATCATCGAAGGTTTGGCGACCATTGACGAATCGGCTATCACAGGCGAATCGGCCCCGGTGATTCGCGAAGCGGGTGGCGACAAATCGTCGGTGACGGGCGGGACCAAAGTCTTGTCCGACCGGATTAAAGTACAGGTAACGACGCAGCCGGGCGAATCCTTTCTGGATAAAATGATTGCCCTGGTGGAAGGCGCTACCCGCCAGAAAACACCCAACGAAATTGCGCTGACTATTCTGCTGGCTGGTTTTACCCTGATTTTTATCATTGTCTGCGTAGCTCTCAAACCCTTTGCCGACTACGCCAACACGCCGATCACGATTGCGGCTTTGATCTCACTGTTTGTGTGTTTGATTCCAACGACTATCGGCGGTTTGCTATCCGCCATCGGGATTGCGGGGATGGACCGGGCGCTTCGGGCCAACGTCATTGCCAAGTCGGGCCGGGCCGTTGAGACAGCGGGCGACATTGATACGCTGCTACTCGACAAAACGGGTACCATCACCATCGGCAACCGGAAAGCGACGAGTTTTTACCCGGCACCGGGCGTATCCATCGACGACATGATTCGTGCTTCTGCCCTGAGTTCGCTGGCCGACGAAACACCGGAAGGTAAATCCATCGTCGAACTGGCCGGGGCGCAGGTAACCAACCGGTTATCGACCGAGGGCGCCACGCTGATCAAGTTCACGGCCGAAACGCGTTCGTCGGGCATCGACATGCCAACGGGTGGAGCCGACGGTGGCCCCATTCGTATCCGAAAAGGGGCGACGGACTCGATTCGCACCATTGTGACGCGGGCGGGCCATACATTCCCAACCGAAACGGAAGAACAATCGAACAAGATTGCCGCCAACGGCGGCACACCGCTGGTCGTTATTGAAAATGAGCAGGTTAAGGGTGTCGTCGAGTTGCAGGACATTATCAAGCCCGGCATTGCCGAACGCTTCGAACGGTTACGGAAAATGGGAGTCAAAACCGTGATGGTGACGGGTGACAATCCATTGACTGCCAAGTTTATTGCCGAGAAAGCCGGTGTCGACGACTTCATTGCCCAGGCTACGCCGGAGGATAAAATGAACTATATCCGCCACGAGCAAACCGGCGGCAAACTGGTCGCCATGATGGGCGATGGCACCAACGATGCGCCCGCTCTGGCCCAGGCCGACGTAGGGGTGGCGATGAACTCGGGAACCCAGGCGGCCAAAGAAGCAGGCAATATGGTGGATCTTGATAACGACCCGACCAAGCTGATCGAAGTGATTGAAATTGGCAAGCAGCTCCTCATTACGCGGGGTACGCTAACCACCTTTTCGATTGCCAACGACGTAGCTAAGTACTTTGCCATCGTACCAGCCCTGTTCACCCTGTCGATTCCGGCGCTGCAAGCGCTGAACATCATGGGCCTGCACTCGCCCGAATCGGCGATTCTGTCGGCGGTGATCTTTAATGCCATCATTATTCCAATGTTGATTCCACTAGCCCTACGGGGCGTTGAGTACAAACCGATTGGCGCATCGGCCCTGCTACGACGGAATCTGCTGATTTACGGCCTGGGAGGTATTATCGCCCCGTTCATTGGCATCAAGCTGCTGGATATGGTTGTCGGATTGTTCGTATAAGTCTAGTAATCGGACCCTGAAATCAGGGTCCGAATCACCTCAAAAACAGAAATAAAATCATGAAAACGCATATTGGACCCGCCATTCGCCTGACGTTAGTGATGCTGGTGTTATTAGTTGTCATTTATCCCCTAGTCGTAGTCGGTATTGCCCGCTTCGCCCCCGGCGGAGGCAAAGGCGAAACGGTTACAGTCAACGGCAAGGTTGTTGGCTACACGTTAATTGGCCAGAAATTTACGGAAGATCGGTATTTCTACAGCCGCCCGTCGGCCGTGGATTACAATGCTGCCGGGTCGGCGGGTTCTAACAAAGGGCCATCGAACCCGGATTATCTGAAAGCCGTACAGGCCCGGATTGATACGTTTCTGGTACATAATCACGGCGTTACCAAAGCTAATATTCCGGCTGAACTGGTTACGGCTTCCGGTTCCGGTCTAGACCCTGATCTATCGCCAGCCGGGGCGCAGGTTCAGGTAGCCCGAATTGCTAAAATACGTGGATTACCCGCTGATAAACTGACTCAGTTGGTTGACCAGAAAACCGAAAGCCCGTTACTGGGTGTGTTCGGACCCGCCAAAGTGAATGTGTTAGCCCTAAACGTAGCTCTCGACCAACTCAAGTAGTACATACTACTTGAGCAGACGAGTAATTTTTTAATGAACAACAGATCGACAATATAGTGTCGTACATGACGGTATTGGTCGGTATCCATCCAGTCCCGGACAGGATAGATACCATAATTTTCCCTCTTATCATTCCCGTAAATTGGTAATCAAGATGCTGAGAACGGCAAGAAAATAATACAGCAAAACCATCAACATGACTAAATTTCTAATCGCATCGGCTTTTGTAGTCAGTGCTTTCACCTGCTCTGTTGCGCAGACCACAGATACCACCAATGCGTTAACGCCCCCGGTCCCCGTTGTGCCCGCATCCGGGTTAGCGGTTTCCGGGTATATCGAAGCCTATTACAGTCACGATTTTACCGCGCCCAAAACGGTGCAGGAACGCCCCGGTTTTTTATACAATCACAAACGAAACCGCGAGGTAAATATCAATCTGGCCTTTATCAAAACAGCTTACAGCAGCGAGCGGGTGCGGGGCAATCTGGCCATTCAGGTCGGTACATACGCCCAGTATAACTATGCGGCCGAGCAGGCATTAGTCAGGAATATTTTTGAAGCCAATGCCGGAGTTAAGTTAAGCAAAACGAAGGATTTATGGCTGGATGCCGGTATTTTCTCGTCGCACATTGGCTTTGAAAGTGCCATCTCGAAAGACTGCTGGACACTGACCCGGAGTATTCTGGCCGAAAACTCCCCCTACTATCTGTCCGGTGCAAAACTGACCTACAACACGGCCAACGGTAAATGGACCCTGCTAGGAGCGGTGCTGAACGGGTGGCAACGCGTGGCCAAACTGCCGGGCTATAGTGGCCCATCTATAAGTACGCAAGTGCAGTACCGACCCTCTTCGAAAGTAACCCTGAACTGGAGTACGTTCATCGGTTCCGACCGGCCGGACTCGCTCAAGCAGGGCCGGTTCTTCAACAACGTCTATGCCATAATTAACCCGACTAGCGGTCCGTCGCACGGGAAGTTTGGAATTATCCTGGGCTTTGATATTGG